>NZ_CP191851.1:0-3461 GCF_050953795.1 Streptomyces kronopolitis | reverse complement strand
GCCGCTTTTCGGGCTCCGTGTCGGTGTGGGTCAGGGTGATGCGGTTGGTGTGGTGCGCGTACTGCGGGAGTTCGGACGCGGGGATGTTGTTGGTGGTCATGGCGCGGCCCTTTCCGGATCGTGGTGGGCCGGGAGGAACCCCGGCTTGTGTCGGGTTGACCCGACAAAAAATGTAGGGGTAACCCGACACGGGGGCAAGGGTTACTGACGCCGCGCCAGGAGGTTGGCGTGAAAGAGCCCCCATGACCTCGTCCAGTCACAGGGGCACCATGTCGCTGACCTGGGGTGTTACAGCGTCGGCTGCTGGCTGCCGGCCTTTCCATCCCTCTCGGCTTTCCTCCTGAGTGGCGGTGCCTCCACTAGAGTTGGATCTGCGGTCGCTGACCGTGGGCCCGGCTCATGGCCCGGTGCGTCCGGCCCAGACCGGACGCGCATCACCGAAGGTGCTCTGCGCCGAGCCACCACCACATCGCAATCGCCCTTGCTGGCCTCGCTCTTGGCGGCCGGTGAGTCTGGGATCACCGCGAGCCGCGGAATCGAGAGCTTGAGATGCCGAAGAACCACGCGCGCAAGAAGGCCCTGGCCGGCCTCAAGGACGAGCTGGGCATCAAGCACGCCTGCGCCATTGCGCTCCTGGACCACCCCGACCCGGACGAGCGGGAGACGCTGGTCGAGTACCTGGAGACGTACGTCGACATCAACACGTACCGCGAGGCGGTCGACTGGATGCGCAACGACCCGCGCCGCCAGGTCCTGTGCGAGACGTGCGGTTGGTCGGTCGCGATGGTCTGCCCCGAGTGCCCCGGGTGCGGCTGCTACGACGGCCGTTGCTCGGGCTGGCGGCACTCCGAGTACCAGGCCGCAGCCGACGACTACGACCCGGACGCTGGCGTGTACTGCCGTGATTGCGGGGCCGGGTCGTCCAGCCCGTACGACGAGTGCACCTGCTGGGAGGACGACGAGGACCAGGAGCACGAGGCGGTCCCGGCTCCCAGTCCCGAACGCCTCGTCGACCTGCCCTCCCACGGCGGGTGGGGCTCCAGCTCCAGCGCCTCCACCTCGGGCTGGGCGTCGTGACGACCGCGGCCGCGGCCGCTAGCCTCGCCGCCCGCGGTCTGGCCGTGTTTCCCCTCCTGCCCGGCGGCCGCAGGCCCGCCGCCGGCACTCGGCTTTCGCAGTGCCTCAGCGACCCGGCGCGGGTCCGCCAGCTCTGGCGCGCCGGCGACAACATCGGCGTCGGATGCCGGGCTTCCGGCATCGTCGGCCTCGACCTGGACGTGGATAACGAGGGTGACGGCGTGGCCGAGCTCGCTGCTCTCGCCGCGCGGCTCGGGGAGGCGTGGCCGGATACGCTGACGACGTCCACTCCGAGCGGGGGCCGGCACTTGTACTTCCGGGTGCCGGCTGGCTGCACCATCGGCAGCTTCTCCGGCGGCCGGACCGGCCTCGGGCCCGGTATCGATGTCCGCGGCCCCGGTCGCCGCTGCGGCGGCTATTTGATCGGCGCGGGCTCTGTCGTCGACGGCCGCCGGTATGTCATTGACCACGACGTGGCCGTGGCTCCGCTGCCCGGCTGGATCGCCGCGGTGCTTGACCTCCCGGCCCGGAGCGTCGTGTTGCCGTCCGACGGACCGACGGTAGGAAAGGGGAGTGACAGATGACGACGAAGCAGACGAGGGCGAGATCCTGCCGGAACTGTGCGATCTCTGCGGAGTAGTGATCTCCGACCAGTCGGAGATCAATGCGGTCGTCCGTGATTCGTCCGTCACCCATGCTCATGACGCGCAGCTGGATGGGAAGCGGTGGCTCACCGCCTGTTCGCGTGAGCATATGGCTGAGCTGGTCGAACAGTACAAGCAGCGGCCGTTCGTGGACGCCGAACTGTGGGCAGGCAAGATCGCCCGTGCGATCGAGGCTCACGGCGGAAGGATCAGTTCGGAGGAGCTGGCCGAGGAGACCGGGCTCGCCCAGGACCAAATCGAGATCGGGGTGTTGTGGCAGAACTTGGGCGCCTTGCGCTGGCACCAGCGGTTCGGGAAGGGTGAGGGCCCGGCACCGGCGGGCTGATCAGGTGGTATGTGGGGATGACGAGGGCCAGGGCATGTTGCACCCCGTACAGTCATAAGCGAAGGCCGCAGGCAATTCGAGTGCCTGCGGCCTTCGCCGGTGATCCCGTTTCCTGCTGGCCTACCGCTTGGTCAGGATGTCCTCCGGCAGCAGGCCCTCACGCTCCATCTGCTGTAGATGCCGCTGGACGGTGCGGGCGCCTACGCTGTGCCTCTCGGCAATGCGCGGGCCGTTAACGGTTTCGTTCGCCTCAAGGGCTGCGATTACCAGCTGGACGGTGCGGCGGTAGTTCGCGTCGCTGCTGGCCTGGGCCTGGCGTTCGCGGGCCTCCTCCTCACGGTCCTCCCGGCTCTCCCGCTCCTCGCGGGTCTCGATGCGGGGCTCACCCTCGCCGATCCTCGGGTCGGCGGAGTCGGCGGCGTATGGAACATCTCCGTGAGGCTCGGAGATGGCCTGCTGGCCTACCGGGAGAGCGGTCTGCTCGTCGGCGTTCTGCAGCTCGCGGTGCTCGGTGGCCGGAGCAGGGTTCTCCAGTGCTGCCGGGCGTGAGAGCTCCTCGACCAGCAGGGTGTAGCGGCCGGGATTTTGGTCGCTGTCGACTCGGAACCGCTGTTCGCCCTCGGCCAGGATCTTGGTCCGGGCCCGCAGGCGGACGTGTGTGGGCACGCCGCGCCAGCTGCCGTTGTGTGCGGCTTTCAACTCGTGCTTGCTGATCAGCAGGTGCTCTCGCACCCAGAGGGCCTGCTCGGGGGAGTGGATGCCGTGCAGAGCCATCAGCCGCCACCGAGCGAACGCCTCCCTCGTGTTGAGGAGCCACTCGACGCCTCGGAGGCTGGCAAGGGGCGGGGGCAGGAGCCCCATGTCCTCAAGTGCCTTCTTCCGCACGCTGTGGATCAGGTACTCGAAGCAGACGATGAACATGCCGACGGGCACCACGTGGGTCAGCGTGCCTTCAAAGCCCGCGGCTTCAGCCCGAGCGTTCGTGACGAGCGTTGCGAGCGCGCCGAGGGCCACCAGGAGCCGCAGGAAGCCTGCGCGCCGGCCCTTTCGGGCTTCGCGGATGACGTGCAGCGACAGGATGATGATGCCGCCCTCGAAGCTGAGGGGGACGATGTGGGACATGTTCGGGCTGAACTTGCCCTTTTTCTCCGCGATCTGGCGAATCGTCTCGTACGAGGCTGAGAACCCGAGGCCGATGAGCGCATAGGTCCCGGCGGTCGTGAGGGCGGACATACCCCAGTCGACCCACTCGGCCGGGCTGCGGTTCTCGTTGGCGCTCCGCCGCAGCGCGCGAAGCGCCTCCCATCGGTTCTCCCGACGCGGGGAGGTGGGGGCCTCCTGCTCCGTGGTCGACGGGGTTTCCTCGTCCATTGCGTCTCCTCCCTGATGGGGGC
>NZ_CP191856.1:0-8832 GCF_050953795.1 Streptomyces kronopolitis | reverse complement strand
GATCAGCCCTCCGACTTCCGGCCAGCCGGAACGGCGTTGAGGGCTCGGACTTCGTCAGCCTGGTACCAGGCGGTTCCGCCCACGATCTTCTCGTTGCCGTTGCGATCGGTCCGCTTCTCAGCCGGGCTGACTCCGACTCGGAAGCCGACCAGCTCGATCGGCTGGGGACCACTAACCGACTTGGCGGGGTCCTGCTCGGAGGCGATGCCGACCTTGAGGATTTCGTTTTCGACGCGGCCGAACTGGGTGAAGGTGGCGACGACCTGTACCTCCCACTTCGGGATGCCGTCCTTGGTCGTGTCCTGCTTGTCGTTGTTGCCGAAGACGGTCTTCGGGGAGCTGCTGAGGAACATCAGCATGTTGAAGCTCTTGACCTGGTCAACGAAGAAGATCGCGGGCATAACAGGTGCCTCTCTCGTGTAGGTGATCTCTGTCGTACACCGAGGGTCGGACATCTGGCCTGTGGACAGATTTCGCAGAATCTGCCTGACGGGTCATCACTTGCCGAACCGTGGTGGACGGGGCGTCACGTGGCCTACAGTGAACCTACGACGCACATGGTGTCAAGTGACTTAGCAGATTCAGTGAGAGGACATGTCATGGCGAAGGATCCGGCACACATGCGGGCGCAGCTGCGGACGCAGGCTCTATCGGAGCTGATCTCATACGCAGCCAAGTCAGATCGCGTGACGTACAAGGATCGTGCTGAGTGGTATCGGAATTTGATCCGGACTGCGATGGAGATCAGTGCCGAAGCGAAGAAGCTGGAAACTGAACTGTGTGCGCGGGCAGTTCAGGAAAAGGCGTTGACAGTTACTGAGGTTTCTAATGCTGCGAAGATCAGCAGGAATGCCGTGTATGCGCGTGCTGAAGTTGTCTATCCAGATGGCATGCCGGAATGAAAAGAGCCCCCGTCAGGGGGCTTTGATCTGTGTCCCGCCGGGGGCGAACCTTCCGCCGGAGGCGGTCGCGCAATTTTTGTTTTTGGGGCCGGAGTTGATGAACTCTTTAATTTACGGGGGCCCCTCCGGGAGCAAGAAAAGGGGCCGAGTGCTAACTACTGGGTGAGGGCATCCTGCCCTCTCCATTGGCACAAGTGTAATGGCCCCTTTTCATGCTCCCGCCCCGCAAATCAAACAGTTCACCAACTCCTAGGAAGACTTGGCGACTGACGGTGCGTCAGGGCCTTTCTCGTAGACCAGGTGGTAGGCCGTGAGCAGGTTGACGAGTTCAGCGAACCCGCCGTTCTCTGCTGTGTCGAGGATGGCGGCCTGGAGGCCAGGGACCCGACGGATGGACTTCAGCGATTCGGCCGGCAGGAGTGCCCAGGTCTCTCCTCCGATGTCTTCCGCGGCAACCTCTTCGTCGGTCAACTCTGGTTCGTCGTCGAGGAGTTGAGCCCGCAAGCCGCGTGACCAGGTGATGGCCCGGCGCCGGAAGGTGCCCTTCTCGTACTCCTGCCAGATGGGGACAACGGCCATGTCTCCAGTCTGGCGCATGTACTCCAGCATCTCGAACGGCGCGAGGGTTCCGAGACGGCCGGCCTTCATGTCGCCGCGAGCCATCTCGTTTCCCAAGTGGCCTTTTCCTTCTTGCACTTTGGCGATGTATTCGCCTGCCTCTTCCGGGGTGGTGACTTTGGACCAGTTGACGCCGTGTTCTTTGCTCGGCTCGAAGCCCTTCTTCTTCATCCAGGCTCGCCAGGTCTTGTCCCAGCGGTGAATGGCGTATGCGAGTTCTTCGCCGGTCTCGTTGTTGAGGAGCAATACGACGTGCAAGTGCGGGTGCCAGCCGTTTCGAGTTCCGTAGGTGACTTCGAGAGAGCGAATGTTTCCGCGTACTCCGAGCCGGTCCCTTTCTCCGACGACTTCGCGCTTGGGATCTCCAGCCCAGGCCCGGCCAGACATGAGTTTCCGCCAGCCGTTGGCGACCGCATCGAAGAGCGGAGCCAGGTCGTGATGGCGTTTGTGGCGAGCCGTCAGGGTGACCATCCAGGCTGTTCCGCCTTCGGCCATATGCCGGGCGACAGCGCGAGCGATTTCGTCGGCACGGGTTGCCCTGATCTTGGCTGAGCACACCGGGCAGGCCCAGATGGAACCGCATGTGCAGAAGCCGGACCAGTGCGCGACACCGGCGTTGAGGACGATGGCTGCCAGGCCGTCGCCGACGTTGCCGTTGGTCGTCCGGCCGCACTTGCGGACGCGGTCGAGCGTCGTGATCGACCAGAGGATTTCCCGCTGAGCGAACCGCTTGCCCCGGCGCGATTGCCGAACGCCCGATTCGGCCTCTGAGCTGGGGGTTTCTTGGTTGTGGGAAACATTATTCGCGTTGTACCTAGGGAGGCCGTTCGCCAGGCCGCCAGAGGCGGCCCCGGCTCCCCCTCCTGCCTGCGGCCCGGGGGGCCGGGGAACCTGGCGACCGGCGTTGGCTCGAAGGTCTTTCGCGACCTGTTCGGTGACCAGCTCTCCGTATGTGGCCCGATCGGCCTTGTCGTCTCGCGCTGTGTCATCGGCCTGCTCTACGCTGCCCATGGACGTTCTCCGTTCTCGCTATCGCAGGTGGTGCGGAGACCCAGAGGCCCGGCCGTCGCAAGCGGTCCGGGCCTCCGTCGTTTCTCATCTGAGATCCTTCGGGGTGTGGCCGACCGGCGTGGTACGAACACGCCGGTCGGTCACTTCTTGCTCTGGTCTCCGATCAGGCTCTTGATCACGAGCCAGCCGAGGGCGCATGAGATGGCGCCGATGCCGATCGCGACCGCGACGACGGCGACCGCCAGGAGCACGGCGATAACCAGTCCTCCCGCTCCGGCTCCGGCGATGAGCTGTCCTGCGTGAGCCTTGAGCCAGCTTGGTTGTGGGGCCTGTTGTTGGACGACGACCACAGAGGCCGTCTGGAAGCCGTGTGCGGGGCTGAGAGCTTGTCCGGGGCCGATGGTGAGGGGTTGGGGGCTGTAGACCGCCGTGGCGGTCTCCTGTGGGCTCATGAGGCGTTCCTCCGTCGGGTGTTGGTCTTGCGGGTGGTGTCCGTCTGCAGGGGGATGGTGGGGCCGGCCTTCTCGGCGGATGCGTCTCGGATGGTTGGGGCAGCCGCGGGGATGACGTTGCGAAGAAGGCCGGCCGAGTCGGTGACGAGCTGGAGCATCTTGGCTTCGTCGATGTCGCCGACTCGAACGCGGTCGTAGCGGCCAGCCAGGCCGGGGACGCCAGTGACAACGCAGACCCCTGCGAAGCGTTCCTTGTCGATGAGGGCGGTCGGCTGGTTCTCCTCGTCCTGCCGGATGCCGTTACCGAGCGCGGCTTCTGCCCCGTCGATCGTGAAGGTGGCGAAGCAGATACCGACTTCGAGGTTGTCCCGGACCGCGGTCGGGATCGCGTCGCCGGTTTGCTTCTGGGTTCCGACGATCGGGATCACTCCGAGACCTCGGCCTTCCTTGGCCACGGACCTCATGAGCCGTTGGTTGGCCTCGATGAGTTCTTTGTCCTTGCCCTTGAGTCCGGCCGCGTCGATGTAGTTGTGGCACTCGTCCATGAGCACCAGGACCAACGGGATCGTGGTGGTCGGCCCGGCCTTCCAGAACTTGTGAGTTCCGCGTTCGGCGACGAGCTGGGCGGGGCGGTCCTTGATCAGGCGGACGAGCTCAGTCAGACGTTGGTGGGCGGTCTCGGGGTTGTCCCCGACGGTGAACATGGCTCGCTGGCCTACCTCTCCCCAGTCGCCGTATCGCGGGTCTGAGGTCTTGCCGTCGAAGACGACGAACTGGACTTCCGGCCTGCGGGCGAGGGAGGCGAACCAGCCGAGCATGAGCATGGTTTTGCCGTAGCCCGGCATCCCAGCGACCTTGATCCCGGAGAGTTCTCGAAGCGGGATGTTGATCTCTCGGCCCCAGGGGTTGCGACCGATGGGGAGGACCCAGTCGTTCGTGCTCGGGAAGGCGTACGGGAAGTGGTCATCGAGGGGGTTGCCGACAAGGCCCCGGAGTTCGACGAGGCCGGCCGCGATGCGCTGGACTTCGACTGTCTCGCAGCCCCAGGAGTCGGCCAGCCATCCAGCCGCTTTTTCGTACTCCTCGATGCCGACCTTGGGGATCGTGGCGGCTCGGACGCGGATGCCCCAGGGCTCGGGGAAGACCTTGAGCTTGGGCACCACGGTGATGGGCTTCATGGCTTTGCCGTCGAGGGACTTGCGGCCCTTGGTGTTCTCGTCGACGCGGGCGAGGCCGACGTTCGGCGCGAGCCTTTTCCACTGGCGGGTGACCTTCCAGGCGTGACGGATTCGCGTCCTTTGGAAGGGTGTTGCCCGGATGTAACGGTATGCGGTGATGAAGAGCCAGACGGCCCCCCAGCCGACCAGGACCGCGAGTGCGATCAGGCCGAAGAGGGGGGCCGCCGTCAGCCCGTCAGAGACGGAGGAGATCACGATCAGCCCTCCGACTTCCGGCCAGCCGGAACGGCGTTGAGGGCTCGGACTTCGTCAGCCTGGTACCAGGCGGTTCCGCCCACGATCTTCTCGTTGCCGTTGCGATCGGTCCGCTTCTCAGCCGGGCTGACTCCGACTCGGAAGCCGACCAGCTCGATCGGCTGGGGACCACTAACCGACTTGGCGGGGTCCTGCTCGGAGGCGATGCCGACCTTGAGGATTTCGTTTTCGACGCGGCCGAACTGGGTGAAGGTGGCGACGACCTGTACCTCCCACTTCGGGATGCCGTCCTTGGTCGTGTCCTGCTTGTCGTTGTTGCCGAAGACGGTCTTCGGGGAGCTGCTGAGGAACATCAGCATGTTGAAGCTCTTGACCTGGTCAACGAAGAAGATCGCGGGCATAACAGGTGCCTCTCTCGTGTAGGTGATCTCTGTCGTACACCGAGGGTCGGACATCTGGCCTGTGGACAGATTTCGCAGAATCTGCCTGACGGGTCATCACTTGCCGAACCGTGGTGGACGGGGCGTCACGTGGCCTACAGTGAACCTACGACGCACATGGTGTCAAGTGACTTAGCAGATTCAGTGAGAGGACATGTCATGGCGAAGGATCCGGCACACATGCGGGCGCAGCTGCGGACGCAGGCTCTATCGGAGCTGATCTCATACGCAGCCAAGTCAGATCGCGTGACGTACAAGGATCGTGCTGAGTGGTATCGGAATTTGATCCGGACTGCGATGGAGATCAGTGCCGAAGCGAAGAAGCTGGAAACTGAACTGTGTGCGCGGGCAGTTCAGGAAAAGGCGTTGACAGTTACTGAGGTTTCTAATGCTGCGAAGATCAGCAGGAATGCCGTGTATGCGCGTGCTGAAGTTGTCTATCCAGATGGCATGCCGGAATGAAAAGAGCCCCCGTCAGGGGGCTTTGATCTGTGTCCCGCCGGGGGCGAACCTTCCGCCGGAGGCGGTCGCGCAATTTTTGTTTTTGGGGCCGGAGTTGATGAACTCTTTAATTTACGGGGGCCCCTCCGGGAGCAAGAAAAGGGGCCGAGTGCTAACTACTGGGTGAGGGCATCCTGCCCTCTCCATTGGCACAAGTGTAATGGCCCCTTTTCATGCTCCCGCCCCGCAAATCAAACAGTTCACCAACTCCTAGGAAGACTTGGCGACTGACGGTGCGTCAGGGCCTTTCTCGTAGACCAGGTGGTAGGCCGTGAGCAGGTTGACGAGTTCAGCGAACCCGCCGTTCTCTGCTGTGTCGAGGATGGCGGCCTGGAGGCCAGGGACCCGACGGATGGACTTCAGCGATTCGGCCGGCAGGAGTGCCCAGGTCTCTCCTCCGATGTCTTCCGCGGCAACCTCTTCGTCGGTCAACTCTGGTTCGTCGTCGAGGAGTTGAGCCCGCAAGCCGCGTGACCAGGTGATGGCCCGGCGCCGGAAGGTGCCCTTCTCGTACTCCTGCCAGATGGGGACAACGGCCATGTCTCCAGTCTGGCGCATGTACTCCAGCATCTCGAACGGCGCGAGGGTTCCGAGACGGCCGGCCTTCATGTCGCCGCGAGCCATCTCGTTTCCCAAGTGGCCTTTTCCTTCTTGCACTTTGGCGATGTATTCGCCTGCCTCTTCCGGGGTGGTGACTTTGGACCAGTTGACGCCGTGTTCTTTGCTCGGCTCGAAGCCCTTCTTCTTCATCCAGGCTCGCCAGGTCTTGTCCCAGCGGTGAATGGCGTATGCGAGTTCTTCGCCGGTCTCGTTGTTGAGGAGCAATACGACGTGCAAGTGCGGGTGCCAGCCGTTTCGAGTTCCGTAGGTGACTTCGAGAGAGCGAATGTTTCCGCGTACTCCGAGCCGGTCCCTTTCTCCGACGACTTCGCGCTTGGGATCTCCAGCCCAGGCCCGGCCAGACATGAGTTTCCGCCAGCCGTTGGCGACCGCATCGAAGAGCGGAGCCAGGTCGTGATGGCGTTTGTGGCGAGCCGTCAGGGTGACCATCCAGGCTGTTCCGCCTTCGGCCATATGCCGGGCGACAGCGCGAGCGATTTCGTCGGCACGGGTTGCCCTGATCTTGGCTGAGCACACCGGGCAGGCCCAGATGGAACCGCATGTGCAGAAGCCGGACCAGTGCGCGACACCGGCGTTGAGGACGATGGCTGCCAGGCCGTCGCCGACGTTGCCGTTGGTCGTCCGGCCGCACTTGCGGACGCGGTCGAGCGTCGTGATCGACCAGAGGATTTCCCGCTGAGCGAACCGCTTGCCCCGGCGCGATTGCCGAACGCCCGATTCGGCCTCTGAGCTGGGGGTTTCTTGGTTGTGGGAAACATTATTCGCGTTGTACCTAGGGAGGCCGTTCGCCAGGCCGCCAGAGGCGGCCCCGGCTCCCCCTCCTGCCTGCGGCCCGGGGGGCCGGGGAACCTGGCGACCGGCGTTGGCTCGAAGGTCTTTCGCGACCTGTTCGGTGACCAGCTCTCCGTATGTGGCCCGATCGGCCTTGTCGTCTCGCGCTGTGTCATCGGCCTGCTCTACGCTGCCCATGGACGTTCTCCGTTCTCGCTATCGCAGGTGGTGCGGAGACCCAGAGGCCCGGCCGTCGCAAGCGGTCCGGGCCTCCGTCGTTTCTCATCTGAGATCCTTCGGGGTGTGGCCGACCGGCGTGGTACGAACACGCCGGTCGGTCACTTCTTGCTCTGGTCTCCGATCAGGCTCTTGATCACGAGCCAGCCGAGGGCGCATGAGATGGCGCCGATGCCGATCGCGACCGCGACGACGGCGACCGCCAGGAGCACGGCGATAACCAGTCCTCCCGCTCCGGCTCCGGCGATGAGCTGTCCTGCGTGAGCCTTGAGCCAGCTTGGTTGTGGGGCCTGTTGTTGGACGACGACCACAGAGGCCGTCTGGAAGCCGTGTGCGGGGCTGAGAGCTTGTCCGGGGCCGATGGTGAGGGGTTGGGGGCTGTAGACCGCCGTGGCGGTCTCCTGTGGGCTCATGAGGCGTTCCTCCGTCGGGTGTTGGTCTTGCGGGTGGTGTCCGTCTGCAGGGGGATGGTGGGGCCGGCCTTCTCGGCGGATGCGTCTCGGATGGTTGGGGCAGCCGCGGGGATGACGTTGCGAAGAAGGCCGGCCGAGTCGGTGACGAGCTGGAGCATCTTGGCTTCGTCGATGTCGCCGACTCGAACGCGGTCGTAGCGGCCAGCCAGGCCGGGGACGCCAGTGACAACGCAGACCCCTGCGAAGCGTTCCTTGTCGATGAGGGCGGTCGGCTGGTTCTCCTCGTCCTGCCGGATGCCGTTACCGAGCGCGGCTTCTGCCCCGTCGATCGTGAAGGTGGCGAAGCAGATACCGACTTCGAGGTTGTCCCGGACCGCGGTCGGGATCGCGTCGCCGGTTTGCTTCTGGGTTCCGACGATCGGGATCACTCCGAGACCTCGGCCTTCCTTGGCCACGGACCTCATGAGCCGTTGGTTGGCCTCGATGAGTTCTTTGTCCTTGCCCTTGAGTCCGGCCGCGTCGATGTAGTTGTGGCACTCGTCCATGAGCACCAGGACCAACGGGATCGTGGTGGTCGGCCCGGCCTTCCAGAACTTGTGAGTTCCGCGTTCGGCGACGAGCTGGGCGGGGCGGTCCTTGATCAGGCGGACGAGCTCAGTCAGACGTTGGTGGGCGGTCTCGGGGTTGTCCCCGACGGTGAACATGGCTCGCTGGCCTACCTCTCCCCAGTCGCCGTATCGCGGGTCTGAGGTCTTGCCGTCGAAGACGACGAACTGGACTTCCGGCCTGCGGGCGAGGGAGGCGAACCAGCCGAGCATGAGCATGGTTTTGCCGTAGCCCGGCATCCCAGCGACCTTGATCCCGGAGAGTTCTCGAAGCGGGATGTTGATCTCTCGGCCCCAGGGGTTGCGACCGATGGGGAGGACCCAGTCGTTCGTGCTCGGGAAGGCGTACGGGAAGTGGTCATCGAGGGGGTTGCCGACAAGGCCCCGGAGTTCGACGAGGCCGGCCGCGATGCGCTGGACTTCGACTGTCTCGCAGCCCCAGGAGTCGGCCAGCCATCCAGCCGCTTTTTCGTACTCCTCGATGCCGACCTTGGGGATCGTGGCGGCTCGGACGCGGATGCCCCAGGGCTCGGGGAAGACCTTGAGCTTGGGCACCACGGTGATGGGCTTCATGGCTTTGCCGTCGAGGGACTTGCGGCCCTTGGTGTTCTCGTCGACGCGGGCGAGGCCGACGTTCGGCGCGAGCCTTTTCCACTGGCGGGTGACCTTCCAGGCGTGACGGATTCGCGTCCTTTGGAAGGGTGTTGCCCGGATGTAACGGTATGCGGTGATGAAGAGCCAGACGGCCCCCCAGCCGACCAGGACCGCGAGTGCGATCAGGCCGAAGAGGGGGGCCGCCGTCAGCCCGTCAGAGACGGAGGAGATCAC
>NZ_CP191853.1:0-10216 GCF_050953795.1 Streptomyces kronopolitis | reverse complement strand
ACCACCGGACGTGCCTGCTGTTCGATGCGACGTCAGGCAGGAAGCGCGGTCCTTATCCACAGGTCCGGCCTTCAAGAATTCGATCAACGGGGATCACCTGACCCCCGAAGGCCGGGAACCGCGCGCTGCCGAGCGGCGCCCAGCAATAAACGAGCAGAGGGGTGTCCGACCCCCGGCATACGGTGCGAAGCAGGTCACCGGACCAGTCGGACAACGCCCCCGGGGGGCGATGGCAGCGCTGATCCCCGGGGGCCCGAGACACGACAACGGAGGAACCCCGCATGATGTCCCACGCGCAGATTACGGCCATGGAGCTGGCGGCCTCGTCGCCCGCGCCCGGCCTCCCGGGCAGCGACACCACCCCGGACCCGGCCATCTTCGAGTACGTGAACACCTTCAACGACTTCATCTGGGGGCCCGGCGGGATCGCGGTCGGGGTCGCCGCAGTGGCGGCCATCGGCGGCCTGGGGGCCCTGTGGAAGGCGTACGCGCCCCGGCCCGGCTTCGCCTCCAAGCGGGAGATCCGCGACGAGATGTCGGCCAAGTACGCCCGGGAGATGGCCAAGCAGACCCGCCCCAGCCTGGAAGGACGCGAGAAGAAGGTCCCCACCACGGCGTACGCGGTGCCCCTCGGGCGCCTGCGCTCCGGCGGCCTGCCCACCGGCATCTGGGGCACCCCGGAGAACAACTACCTGATCCTCGCCCCGTCGAGGCAGGGCAAGTCCATCATCCTGAACTCGATGATCTACCGGTGGGACGGCGCGGTCGTACACACGTCGTCCAAGGTCAACGACCACCTGGCCACCAAGGCGATGCGCGAGCAGCTCGGGCCCGTGTGGGTCTGGGACCCGCTGGGCCTGTCCGGCGGGAAGAACACCTTCCGCTGGGACCCGATCCGCGGGTGCGAGGTGCGCGAGGTGGCCATCCAGCGGGCCGCCTACCTGCTGTACGGCTCCCGCAGCGGCTCCGACGCGGGCTCGGGCGTGGACGCGTTCTTCAAGTCGACGGCCTGCGAGGTGCTCGCGCGCTTCATGCACGCGGCCGCCCTCGGCGGGAAGACCATGATGGACGTCTACTCGTGGTCGCAGAACCGCGGTGACCAGACGGCGGCGAACATCCTGCTCTCGGCCGGTGCGCAGGACTGGGCGAACCTCCTGGTCCAGCGGCAGACGGTCGTACAGGGCACGGGTGACGGCATCTTCACCACGCTGTCCTCCGCCCTCGGCTGGATGGCGAACCCCCGGGTCGCCGAGACGGTCCTGCCGGGCCCCGGCGAGCACTTCGACGCCGAGACCTTCCTGCTCAACAAGGGCTCCCTCTACATGATCGGCAACGACAAGCCGGGCTCGACGGTCGCCCCGCTGTTCGTGATGTTCGCCGACTACCTGCGGTCGGTGACGGTCGACCTGGGCAACAAGAACGGCACCGGCCGGATGGACCCGCCCTGCCTGTGGGCCCTGGACGAGATCGCCAACCTGATCCCGCTGCCGGTCGACAAGTGGATGCCGGACTCCGGCGGCCGGGGAATCACGCTGGTCATCGTCATCCAGTCCCGTGCCCAGCTGTTCGACGTGTGGGGCGAGCAGCGCGGCCGGATCATCTGGGACGACGCCAACGTCCGCATCTTCCTGCGGGGCATCGGCGACACGCAGGTCCGCAAGGACATCAGCGACATGTGCGGCACCTACGAAAAGCAGCGCAAGACCACCACCACCAGGAACGGGGAGAACTCGATCTCCACGGTGACCGAGGAGAAGCCGGTCATCACGCCGGGGCAGGTGTTCAAGCTGGGCAAGCGCCAGTCCCTGATCATCTTCGCCGGTTGCTCGCCCGTGATCACGCACATCAAGCCGCTGTGGAAGCGGCGCGACGTCAAGAAGCTGTCCAAGGCCAACGTGCCCAGCCAGCGCAAGGGCGGCACCGGCACCGGTACGGGCGCCGGCGTCACGATGACGAAGGGAAGCCGCTGATGGCGGGGGAGATCGGCGGCGGCCTCGCCGGACAGGTCTTCGCCTTGGCCAAGGACTTGGCCAAGGTCGAGAAGGACGTCGAGACGCTGGGCGAGAGCAAGGACGACGTGCGCACCGCGCTCGCCCAGCTCGGGAACGTGCAGGAAGCGCTCGACCACCTGGAGGAGCGGACCGGTGGCCTGCAGGAGCAGGTGCAGGCCCTGGCCCCGCTCCGGTCGGGCCTGGACGCCCTGTCCAAGACGGTCAAGCAGATCGGGGAGGACCTCAAGGCCCTGGCGGCCGAACCGGCCGAGGAGAAGCTCGCGGTCTGGAACTGGTCCTTTGACCAGGGCATGGACCGTGCGGAGGCCGGGGAAGCCTGGGACGTCCTGATCAGCTGGGTCCGCTACGAGCTGCAGTACGGGTACGGCTGGGTCGGGTGGAAGTCGGGCGCGTTCGCTGGCAACAACCCGATTGCCGGCTCTCCGACCGACCCTGACCGCATCCCGCCGTGCTGGTACCGGCACCGGGAGGCCGTACGGGAGATGGGCTGGCTGTGCCAGGAGTGGATCAAGATTTACCGCACGTCGTACGGCGCCCCGAACAAGGCGGGGGACTGGCACGACCGGTACGCGCCCGGCGTCAAGCGTCGCCTGATCAGCGCGCTGGGCAAGTGCATCAACGCCGGTGCCCACCAGGACGACCCCTGGGAGAACAACCCGGAGCTGGACACGGCTCCGCGTGCGATCGACGACGACGAGGTTCTGTCCGGCTTCCTGAGCTGGGAGCTGCAGAACCGCCGGGAGCCGCCCGCTCCCGGCCCTGTGGCGGCCTCGTAGCCGCACGGACGACAAGAGCCCCCGACACATACGTGTCGGGGGCTCTGTGCTGTCTCTACGGCCTTTCCGGCTACGTCTCCCACGGTGCCCAAAGGCCGTCCGACCCGATGGTCCACGACAGGGTGTTCTCCACCCCGGTCACGTAGCCGCGGCCCTTCTCCTGGGCGACCTCTCGGAGTTCGGGCTCGGCGATCCCGCCCTGCATCGCCTCGTGTGCCCTGTACTGCTCACGCTTGGCATCGGTGCCGGTGACGGGGCGGCCGAGAGGCGTCTTGCTGACCGGCGGTTTCTCGGTGCGGCCGGCGGCCCACTCCAGCGCGGCGAGCAGGCCATTGTCGTATCCGTCGTGCTTGTTGCTGCTGTAGCCGTTCGCCGTGACGTGCTCGATCATCCTCACGAGCTCGTCCTCCGGCCGCAGCTGGGGCGGCGTCCACTGTGCGGTGCTCAACTCGGCTCACCTCCTGGTCGGTTGAGGGTAAGGGCCGGGACGGGCGCCCGGCCAGCAGGCGCTACGGGCCGTGTCAGTAGCTGATGATCGGGCCCTGGTCCTGCTGGATCTGCGGCGCGGCCTCGACCTCGACCTCGCGGGTGCGGCTGACCTCGGCCTGCTCGGCGCGGGCCGCGTCGTCGGCCTCGGCAGCGGTCCGGTTGCTCTCCGCCATGCGGTTGGCGATCTCGGTGATTGCACCGTGCGCCTTGTCGAGGTCCTCCTGCAGGTCGGCCAGCTGGGCCGGGAGCTGCTGCTGAGAGGCGGTCAGGCGCTGGGCCTCGCGCTGGTTCTCCTGCTCCGGTCCGGCCTGCGTCGCCTCCGTCTCCGCCTCGGGGGCGCGGTCCGCACCCTGTTGCACGTACAGCTGCTCGTAGAGCTCGCGCAGCTGGTCCTCCTGCGTCGGCCCGGACGCCGCCGGCGCCAGCTCCTGCTCCGGTGCCTCCGGCTGCAGCTCGGCCTCGACGTCCTGCTCGGCCTCGGCCTGGACCTCCTGCTCCGGACGCTCCTCGGTGGTCTCGCCCTCAATCTCCCAGTTGATCTCCGGGGCCTGGTCGAGGTCGTACTCCGGCTCGGCCTCGCGGGAGGCCGTGGCCTGCTCGCGCAGCTGCTGCTCGTACGCGGCGAGCGCGGCGTCCAGCTCCGGGCCGGGCCGGTAGGTCGTGACCCCGGTGGTCGCGGTGACCTCGGCGGTCTCCTCGACCTGCGGCGCCTGCTCGGCCTCGGGGGCGTCGAGGGACTCCTCAGCCCGCCAGGTCTCGCCCTCCACCGTCCAGTCGATCGCCGGGGCCTGCTCGGCCTCCGCACGCCGGTCCTCGTGGTACGCGGCGGCCTCGGCGGCGAGCTCGTCCTGGACGCGCTGCTGCTCGTCCGGCTCGGCCAGCTGCTGCGCAACGTCGTCCAGCTCCGGGGCGGACTCCTCGAACCCGGGCACGTCGCCCCAGTCGACGTCCGGCGCCTGGTCGAGGTCGACGTCGTCCTCGACCTCGACGGCGACCACGCGGAACCGCTCCTCGTACGCGGCGAGCGCCTGGTCGAGCTCCTCCTGCTCCTCGTGGGTGAGCGGGAGCTCCTCCTCGACGTTCTGCTCGGGGGCCTGGTCGAGGGTCTCGCCCTCGACCGCCCAGTCGATCTCCTCGGCGCGGTCGAGGTCGTGCTCCGGCTCGGCGACGAGCTCCTCGTCGGGGGTCTCCTCGACGTCCTGCTCCGCTTGGACCTGGTCGTCGGCGCCACGGCGGTCCAGCTCGTCGCGGGCGGCCTCGGCGACCTCGCGGGCCGGCGCGGTCTCCTCGTACCAGGCGGAGCGGGCCGCGTCGATCTGCTCCATGACCTCGACCCGGCCGGAGAGGTTGGCCACCAGGTCCTCGTAGCCGCGGGCCTGGGCCTCCAGCTCGGCGCGCTCGGCGGCGTCCGTGCACTGGTCGGCCTGGGCCTGGGCCAGGATCGCCTTCTCCTCGTAGCGCAGGACCATCTGTCGGGCCTCGGACAGCTCCTCGCCGTAGTGGGCCGGGGCCCACGACTTCTCGCGCTCGTAGCGCTTGACCATCTCGCGCAGGGTGGCGTCGTTCGTCCGCGCAAGGGTCTCCTGGTCCTCGGTGCGGCCGAGGGCGGAGTGCGCCGCCTCCCATGCGGCGCGCTGCTCGACCGCGCCCTTCGCGGGCAGGCGGCCGATGGCCGTGTTCGGCGCGTCGATGCCGTACAGCTCGCGGTATCCCTCGATCGTGCCCGCGCGGCGGGCCCACTCGGCGCGGTCGAGGATGTCCTCGGGCACGGGGCCGAGGTGGCGTACGGCCCACTCCGGGGGCGCCTCGGTGAGGCGTTCGCCGAGGACATCGCGCCGGGCGTCCATGGCCTCGGCCAGCTCGTGGGCGACCTCGCCCTCGATGCCGGGGATCTGCGGCGTGCGGTCGCACCAGTTGGGACCGACCGGCTCGTTCTCCGGCGTGCGGTCCTCCAGCACCATGTCGATACGCCAGTTGACCAGGGCCGGGACGTTGTCGGGCACGGGGTAGCTCATCGGGCGCATCCCGATGGCGCCGGACAGCAGACGCTTCCCGTCGTGTCCGGCCAGCTCGGCCTCGCGGAGCTTGCGGTAGACGGTGCTGGGGTCGCCCGCCATGAGCTTCTTGTAGTGGTCTTCGCTGAGCATCTGCCGGAGCATCGGCTCGTACTGGTTGCGGGTGTGCTCGGTGACGTAGTCGTTCCACTTCGGCTCCAGCGCCGGGATCGACTCGGCCCAGTCCAGCGACTCGCGCAGTTCCTGCAGCGCGGACAGCTCGCCCCCGTCGCGCTCGACGGCGGCCTGGATCAGGGAAAAGGCGTCCTGGTCGAGGTTCTGCAGCCGGTGCTCGTCGCCGGGCACCTGGCACGCGGCAAACGCCCGGTTGTACCGCTGGGCGCGGGTCAGACCCGGGTAGACCTGCTGACGGCTCATGCCTTCCTCGACGAGCAGGTACCCGCCGTATCCGACCGTGCGGCCCTGAACTGCGTTCACGGTGCCCGCGTAGGCGAGCGCGACGTTCTCCTGGACGTAGTTCGCGGGCAGGGTGATGGTCCCCGCGAGTCGCTCGGTGCCGTTGCTCTCGCGGCCGGCGACCCGGGCGGCCGTGAGCTGGCCGTCCTCGCCGATGCCGGTCACCCGGTAGACCCGGCGGTTCAACACCATCCGGCCCTCGGAGTCCTTGAGCTTGGCGTCGTTCTCCCTGGTCTGGATCAGGTCGCCGACACCGGCCCGGTTGTCGTCGACCAGAGGGAGGCCGGTCTCCTCGACGAGCCCGTACCGGACGAGCTCGGCGCGGATTTCCCTGCTGACCTCGGTGGCTCGGGTGTTGGTAGCGGTCATCACCACGGACTCGCGGTCCGCCAGGGTGTCCGCGACGTACGCCTGGATCGTGGCCGCCTTCATCTCCTCCAGCGTGCCGCCCTGAATCCGTCCGTGCAGGTCATAGACCTCCAGCGCGCTGACGTCACCGCGGCGCAGGGCCAGGCTCGCCTTCGCCTCCCACTCGCGCACCGTGCCGTCCGGCTCCTTGAAGCGGCGGACGTTGCTGAGGCTGTAGTGCGGGCCGTCCTCGACCATCGTGCGCAGCAGGCCGCCGGCCTCGGGGGACTGCAGCTGCTGCTGGTCGCCGATCGGGACGAGCTTGGCTCCGGCCTCGTCGCACATGTCGGAAATTCGGGTGATGTGGTCGGTGGAGGTCATGCCGGCCTCGTCGAGCACGACCAGGTCACCCGCGCGCAGCCGGAACGTCTCGATGTCCTCTCGCCTGCCGAGGCCCTTCGCGTACACGTCGAGGAAGCGGGTGGTGTTGGTCCGGATCTCGATGCCCTCTTCGCCGAGAACTTCGGCTGCCACCTGGGACGGGCCGAGGCCGATCACGCGGCCTCCGGTGTGCTCCTGCCACGCCTTGGCGATGACGCCGGTCGCGTACGACTTGCCCGCGCCGGCGGGACCTTCGACCACGCTGATCCGCTTGCTGTCTCCGAGGACTCCGCGGACGACGTCGGCCTGGTCGGCGGTGACGCCGGAGGACTTCACCACCTGGTCGAGGGCGGGCGGGGACAGGCAGGGGGCGCCGGTCTGGTGGGCGCGGGAGGCGACGCGCCGCTCGTCGCTGAGGTGCTCCTCCAGCGAGAACTTCTCGCTGGACATGGCGCGCGGGGAGAACACCGAGCATCCGTCGCTCTCCCGGATGCGGGACGGCGCGTCGTCGATGATGCTCATGCCGGCGGTCTGTACGACGCCGTACTGGCCACTCTTGAGGGCCTCGGTCGCCAGCTCGTTGGCGAGCGGCGCGAGCGGCACGTCACGGGGGAGATTGTCACCGAGCGTGGTGTTGATCTGCTGGATGAGCTCGCTGCGGTCCCACGTCGCGCGCTTGGTCTGCAGGGCCTCCAGCGACTCCCGGATGACCTCCTCGCGGTCGAACGTGGGCGCGTCGACCTCGGCCATCCTCGTGTCGAACCCGACCCGCTCGGCTCGCTCCAGCGCACCGAGCAGACCCCCGTCGACCTTGTCCTCGGCGATCCGGGTAGCGCGCTCGATGCGGGCCTCGGCGGACTGGTGCTCGCTCCGCTTCGGGTCGCGGGTGTCGAGCGTGGCCATCTCCTTGAGCCGCGTCTTCGTGTACGCGGAGGGCTCACGACCGTGGTCCTGGACGTACTGCTCGTGCAGCTCCTCGTACCGGGCATCGATCTCGTACGTGCGCTCCGACAGCGCGCTGAGCAGCTCGGGCTCGAACCCCTTGATCTCGCGGGCCATGCCGTCCGGGCGCATTTCGAACACCACAGGGAGATCACGCTCGATGGCCTGCTCCATCGTCCGCTCGAATACGGCGGCGGCGGCCTCACGGGCGTTCTTCACGGACCGCGAGTCAAGGGTGACGAAGTGCTCGTTCCCGTCTGCGTCGACCACCTTGATTTTGTTGAGAACTGCCACATGGGCGTGCAGCTGAGGGTCGCCCGCGCGCGAGACCTCGTGGGTGAAGATGGCGGCGGTGAAGCCGGTGGAGTCGAGGTACCGGCCGGTCGACGGGCGGTCGCCCTTGGCCTTGCCGTGGTAGCCGACGCGGCCGAGGCCGGCCTCCTCCTGGAAGGTCTTCATGGCGGCCGCGATGCCCTCGTTCATCGCCGCGCGGACCGTGGCGGCATCCTCGTGACGGCCTGCGGCCTCCAGCGCGGTGAGGTAGGTGGAGACCGACTTCTGCGCCGAGTAGGTGTGATCGAAGTACATGGCGGGGGAGCTCTGGCCCTTGTCCCGCTCCTCCCTCCGGATCTCCGTCACACGCTCCGGGTCGGCGTTCGGCTCCTTCGCCAGGCGGTCGTCGATGCGCTCCTCGACCGTGCGGTAGGTGTACGCCTTCCGGCCCCGGCGGGCGGACGCTTCGGCGTCGTCCATGAGCTTCTTGGCGGCGGTGCCAGTGATGCCGTTCTCGTCGATGTACGCCTTCGCGGCACCGATCGCCTGGCGGTACTCCTCGGGGTGAGCGTGCTTCCCGAAGATCGCTCGAATGTCACGCTCGGTAGCATCCTCGCCCTGCTCGACACCCCACTCGGAGGTCCCGTTGCCGATCCACACGGCAAGCGGAGTGCCCTGTTCCGTGCCCTTGGCGTAGTAGCCCTCCGGGCCATCGAGGCCCGGCTCGACCTCGGCCTGATGCTCGCCCTGGCAGCCCGATCCGGAGAGCAGGTAATTGAGTCCTGCCTCTCCTCCGGAGATCGGCGTGATGCGCAGCATGGTCACGAGAGTACGTGATCGACGGCGCGAGCGACACCGACAAATTAAGAATGCCTAGGTGTGTTATGTAGTGAGGTTTGTAGTAGGGGGGATGAGAGGTGGAGAGGAGAGGGGTTTGTAGTGGCGTGAGCTGGATGGATGCGGATGGTTGAGGACGGCGGGAAGGGGTTGGTTCTGAGGTTCGGTAGGGATACGGGCTGCACTGTGACGGGGGCCGGGAGAGCGCGAGAGGGTGGCGCGGAGCGCCTCTCGCAAGACAGGAGCTCGACGGGCCCGCACGGGACCGGTACGCTCGCCAGAGACGACGTGAGGCCCGACCCCCGGACTGGGGGTCGGGCCTCGACTGTTACCACGAGTGATTTTCGGCGGCGGCTGATTCCGCCGCGCGCTTCGCGCGCCGGCGCCGTGCTGCGCCCCATGCACATGGGGAAATGCTCGGGTCCACACCCGCCCGGAGCCGCGCACGCGGCGGGCCCCGGCGGGCGGGTCAGTGCCCCATGTGCATGGGGGAATCCCCGGGCTCGTCTGCCTCGGCCGGGCGGGGCTCCGGGAGGACGACGACGGGCTCGGCGGCGGGGGAGAGGGGTTCCGGTTCGGCGTCCGGCTCGGCGGCGGCGTCGTCGTCCTGGTCCTCCTCGTCGGGGAGGGTGAACGGCTCACCGCACAGTCCGCAGATGATCGGACCCTCCGCCAGGATCTTCGGGGTGACGGGGAACGCCCGGGGGTCGGGGAGGCACCCGCACGTGACCTTGACCCGCTTCCCGTTCGTCGAGCCGGGGGTCTCCGGCTGGGTGGGGTCCTCCTCCTCGGTGTCCTCCTGGTCGGCTCCGCCGAGGCCGGGAAGGGCGGCTCCGTCGATCTGTCGGATGACGGATGCGTACTTCCGGCGGGACGCGTCGGTGAGCACGGCATTGGAGAAACCCAACGGTCGCTCCGACTTGCGCGGGGGCTCCAGTCCGGTCTCCCGGGCCAGCTGCGCGAACTCCTTGCGGTGCCACCGGGCGTCACCCCGGGAGACGTCCTGGATCTTTCGAACATGGGCCAGCGCGTGGGCGGCCTCGTGCAGCAGAGTCTTGAGGACCTCCTCGCCTCCGTCGCGGACGGTCTCGCCCGCGACGAACAACTCCGCCAGGCGCTGCTCCTCCTCGGCCACGGCCCACCGGTCGGCCCAGTGATGCCCGCGGGTGACGTAGTGCCGGCGCTTGGGTGCGTCGGTCGACGTCCGCGGCTTCTCGGTCTGACGGCGCGGGACTCCGGTTCCGGTGATGAACAGGACCGGCGGGAGGTCCGGGGTGTCTCTGGATCTGCGCCCAGCACTTCTCCAGCGCGGCGATCAGGCGGGTGCCCTCACGTCCTGGGTCGGTCCTCGGGTCGGCCATCGGGGCCTCCTTTCCCCATGTGCATGGGGTTTGATCATCGTGCGGGCGGTGCCAACTGTTACCGGCTGGGCTAGAAGAGGGCGTCCTGGACGGCGCCGCTGGGGTTACCCGCTGCAATCGCGGCGGTGATGGCGGCCTCGACGTCGGCGCCGGTCGCCTGGGCGGTGAGGATCGCGTCGCGGATGGCGACGGCCCGTCCGTCCGGGCCGCGCACGTCGCTGAGCGCGTGTCCGGCCCGGTGGGATCTCGCGTAGTAGTCGCGGATGTTGTCGAGCCGTTCGCCCGCCACCCAATGGGCGGTGAGCTGACAGCTCGACTCGTCGCAT
>NZ_CP191852.1:0-13640 GCF_050953795.1 Streptomyces kronopolitis | reverse complement strand
AAGGTGGCAGGCAGGCAGCAAGGCGCGCGCGCGCGCGCGCGTGTGTGTGTGTGTGTGGCAGGCAGGCAGCGGGCAGGCAGGCGGGGGGGGGGGGGGGGGGGGGGGCGGTGGCAGGTGGCAGGCAGGCAGGTGGGTGGCAGGCAGGCAGGCGGGCGTGCGTGCGTGCGCGCGCGTGGGGGGGGGGGGGCGCGCGCGCGCGCGGGGTGGGTGTGTGTGTGTGTGCGCGAAAAAGGCAGGTAAGGTGGCAGGCGGCAGGCAGCGCAGCGCGCGGCAGCGGCAGGCGGCAGCGGCAGCGCGCGCGCGGTGCGCGCGGCGCGCGGCAGCGCGTGGCAGGCGCGCGGCGCGGTGCGCGGCGCGCGGCAGCGGGCAGCGCGGCAGCGGTGCGCGCAGCGCGGTGGTGGTGCGCGGGTAGCAGGCGCGGTAGCGGGCGCGCGCGCGGTGTGTGTGTGTGTGTGTGTGTGTGTGTGTGTGTGTGTGTGTGTGTGTGTGTGTGTGTGTGTGTGTGTGTGTGTGTGTGTGTGTGTGTGTGTGCGCGCGTGCGTGCGTGTGTGTGTGTGTGTGTGTGTGTGTGTGTGTGTGTGTGTGTGTGTGTGTGTGTGTGTGTGTGTGTGTGTGTGTGTGTGTGTGTGTGTGTGTGTGTGTGTGTGTGTGTGTGTGTGTGTGTGTGTGTGTGTGTGTGTGTGTGAAAATCTCCGAATTCTTGGCCCTTTCCGGCCGAATTTCAACCCATTTATGCAATTCTCTCGAACCCTCTTTCGGGGCCTTATTTGGCCGTTTTTCTCGGCCTTATAGAGTCATTTATACCCCCTTCCCGGGGTGGTTTACAACCCCCTTTCCGGGGTGCATCACGCGCCTTATCTGTGTAATTCCTGGGATTCTCCGCGCCCCCTCCCGGGGTTTTGGGCACGGAAAAGCCCCCTCCGTAGAGGGGGCCGATCCGGTGTTTGTGCTGGTCAGATGGCGTCGCCCTGCTCGGCAGTGTCGGCAGCGTCATCCTGCGGTTCGGTCTTCTCGTATCCGCGCTGTTCGTAGAAGTGGATGAGCTGGGGCAGGGTCCACCTTTCCTTTCCGTCCTGGCCGATGATTCCGACCGGGAATCCGTTGTTGGAGCCCTTGTCGCGACGGCTCTTGTGCTGGCGGATCAGCTCCGCCTTGATGGCGTAGCCGTGGGTCGTCAGCTCGTGGGCGATCTCGGCGATCGTGAGGAGCACGGGGCGCTCTGGGGCGCCCTGGGGGCCCTCGGCGCCGGCCTGGCCGGGGATGAGCCGGAGCCTGTCACGCTGAGGTGTCACGCCGGGTGTCACGCTGGGGTCGAGCGTGACACCGCGACCTGCGGTTTCGTCGCTCAGACCCCCCTCAGAGGCCCCTCGGAGGGCTTCGGGCAGCTTGTCACGTGACACGCCCTGGAGGAGCCGCGGGAGGCTCTTCGGGGAGGGCTTGGGTGCGGTCCCCCAGAGGCCGGCGGCCGGGTCGAAGCCGGTCGCCTTGCGCTGCTCGATGGCCCAGGCCCGCAGCTCCTCGGGCTCCGCGAAGCAGGTCTGCACCCAGTACTGGGAATTGCCTTCCACGACCATCATGCGTCCGGCCTTGTCGATGGATTCCGGAACGGGCGTGGTGCCGATGACGTTCTTCCAGCTATTCACGGTGAAGTTGCCCATGAGCTTGAGCCGGAAAAGGTTCCGCAGGCCCTTTCCGCCCAATGCCTGGTCCCTCAGATCCTGGAAGATAGCGAGAATGTTTCCGTGGACGTGGCGGCCAAGTCGGGCGCCGGATGCGACCGTGCCCCAAATCGAATCGGCCGCGCGATCCTTCGAGCCGAATTCGTCATCCTTCGTCTTGCGGTTGTCGTCCCACCATTCGCGGGAGACGTCCGCGAATTCGTTGGCCTCCTCGATGAGGATGAGCATGCCCGGGAATTCCGCGCTCTTGTCCGCTTCCGCGATGGCGCTCCGGGCGGAAATCTCCTCTACGGCCCACTCAATTCCCGCGCGCATATCCTGCGGGTTCAGCGGGTCGTTGTAGACGTAGACGCCGGGCACGCCGATGTAGATATCGACGCTGACGCGCTTCACGTCGGCGGCCATGATGTGGTAGCCCTGCCGGATGAGCTGGGCAATAACCATCTGGCAGAACGCGGACTTTCCTCCGCCCGTGCCGACGGACAGCGCCCAGTGCGGGGTCTCCCCGTCCAACTGCTTGATGACGATGCGGCCGAAGGGGTCCTTTCCGACGACGATTTCGCCCTTCTTGCAGTTGGCGATGGCCTCCTGAATGTCGGGGTCGAAGAAGCCGACGCGCTCCGGGCATTCCGGGGCGGGCTTGGGCGGGGGCTTGTGGGTGTAGACGGCCGTGTGGTCCTCGCCCTTGAAGTCCCAGCGGCTCACCCACTCCCCCGGCAGCCGGGAGTTGACCAGCTCGTTCAGGTTCTCGCGTTCGGTGGTCGAGCCGCGGAACTCCCACGGAAGCCGGACGACGATCCGGGCGTCATCGGCGCCCAGGTGGTCCGGCAGGTGCAGCCAGGTCTCCATCGGCTCGTCGTCCGGCAGCTTCAGGTCGTCGCGCAGAACGACCCAGATCTGCGGCCCGTACCGCTGGGCGTCGGTGGGCTCGGGGACCACGCCCCACATGCCGCGCCCGCCGGGTCCGGTGACGGCCGCGGCGACGAACCCCAGGAAGGCCAGCACGAGGGCCAGGACGGCCCAGCCGTGCAACGCGGGCACGTTCCACGCGATGAGCAGCGCCAGGCCGCCCACACGGGCCAGGGAGCGCGCGGCGTAGGGCCAGCGGGCCCAGACGGCCACGGCGCGGGCGACGGCTGTCACGACGGGCGCCACGGCCTCGTACAGGCTGCGGAAGAAGCGGCCGATGGCGCACAGCACGCGCCACGCGGAACGGGCCCAGCCGCCCACGCGCACGGCCCAGCGGCCGGCCACCTCCACGACGCGGGCCCCGTGGCCCTCGTACTGGGTGACGAGCTGCACGGCCTTGACCGCCCACGGGCGCGGCTCACGGCGCGGAACCTTGACCAGGCTCACCCTCGGCGCGGCGATGGCGACGGAACCGAGCTGGGCGACGGGCGCCAGCTCCTTCTTCGCGGCGGCCGGCGCCGTGCCCATGCGCCAGAACGTGGCGTCGGACTTCGGCTCGCCCCACAGCTGACGGCCCCCGAGGAACCGGAAGACGAACGCGATGACGGCGAACAGGGCCTTGAAGAAGCCTCCCAGAGCGCGGAAGAAGCCTCCCCCGCCCCCGCGCATGGCACGGGCGATGGCGCGGGCCTCGTTGCGGGGACCGCCGAAGAGCTTGAACGCGGCCCAGGCCAGGACGGCCAGGACCACCAGGCCGCCACCGGTCCCGAGGCTGTTGAGGTCAATGTCGAGAGTCCCACCGCCGGTTTTGGGCGGGGGACTGGAAGTTGCCGTGTGGACGGCTGATGTGTGGGCCAGGATCAGCACGGAGTTCCCCTCGTACTCGTGGAAGGGGACCCGCTCGCCCGGCAGGAGTTCTCTGGCAGGAGTGGCCTGCCGGGCGGAGCGAATCCCCAGTCTGGGACCGCCCGAATAGGCGATCATCGCTGGTCGGTCTGACAGTTGGGGAGCCGGTTTCCGCTTGCGGGCCCGGCTCCCGGGACGTTCGTGGATGTTGTCCGTCGAACCGGACAGCGCCGTGTGTCCCCCGTGGGGGACATTCGCGGTGACCTGGGCAGAGGGCCGTGAGTGTCCTGGGACAGTCCATGGACACTCACGGCCCCGCGGGTCACAGGTAGAGGCCGGTGTGGTCGTCGGTCTGCTTGGCCTGGTTGGCCTGGCGGACGTACTTCTTGACCGTGGCCGCGAACTTCGGGTCGGACGTCCGGCCGAACCGGTCGCCCAGGGACCGGACGATGTAGTCGGCGTCCGTCGCCCCGTCCGCCAGGGCGTCCTTCACGGCCGAGGCGATCGAGATCCGGCGCGGCTTCTGCTCCGGGACGCGCTCCCCCTGGTCCTCGTGCTGGGCGGCGGCGGGCGGGGTGGGGTCGGTCTCGCCCCGGACGTCCGGGCGGATGCTCCGCACGTTGTCGATGGTGCTGACCTGGGCGGATACGGGCTCGGCCGGATATCCGTCCTCATCCGCGCGGACATCCGGGGCCTTGAAGAGCGGGTTGCCGGGGGCCGGACGGACGGCGGATGCGATCTCCGCCGGAGTCTCGGACGGCGCGGATACGGCGGATGTGGCGGAGGGGTAGGCGGACGACTCGACGGCGGCGGGTGCGGACGTCTGCGTCATGCCGAGCCACTCGGCCACCTCGCCTCGGGTGCGCTCGGCCGCAAGCAGTTCCAGCGCGGCGCGCTGCTCGGCACGGGCGGCCTTGCGGCGGACACCTGCGATGGCGCGCTGGGCGTCGGCCTTGCTGGCCTCGGCCTCCACCCACTGCTGGTCACGGGCGGACAGGTCCGCGTTGACGAACCGCATGATCCCCATCCACAGCACCTTGGCGAACAGGGAGACGGCCGCGCCGACCACGCCCAGGGCGACGTTCCCGGCCAGCAGGCCGTGCCAGAAGATCGCGCCCATGGTCGCGGCCAGCAGCAGCCACCCGAGCTTCTTGGCGAACTTCCGCTTCTTCGGGTCGAAGCGGCCCAGGTACTCCATGAGCACGTTGACGATCCACGCCAGGTCGAAGACGGCCGCGGCGATGTACCCGACACCGCCCTGAAGCAGGGCGCCGATGGAGAAGGTGGACCAGACGACGGCGATCGTCGTCAGCGCCATGACGACCGTGACGGCGGCCATGATGGCGCGCTGGTCCCAGTCGGCCGGCAGCTTCGGGATACGGACGTCGTACTGCTCGGTGACGTCGTGCGCGATGCCGTCCACCACGTGCTGGACGACCCGCTCACGCTTCTCGGTCTTGAACTTCACTGTGTGTCCTTCGAGGTCAGATGGGTGATACGAGTGCGAGAGATGCGAGCCGTCGCACGAGTGCGATAGGTGCGACGGCTCGCACGGGTCATCACGTGACGATCAGGTGGGCGGGGTGGCCGTTGACCATGTGGTCGACGCACGCCGGGCAGTCCTCACGCGGCTTGAGGTGCGCGTGCGCCTCACGGCTGGCGTAGGCGTGGAACCAGCACTGACGGCACTCACCGCGCGGCGGGTTGGTCGCCTTCTGGCTGGCCATCACCACCACCTCGACTCGGTCTTCTTGGCGACCGTGGCGGCGGCGTGCTCCGTGATGACGGCCTGGCGCGCGGACTTCGCGGCGGACAACTCCGCGCTGAGGCGCTCCTCGGCGTCCCGGAACACGCGGTCGATCGCGCGGTCCGCCTTCGACGTCGACTTGTGCCGGGCCACCTTGGCGACGCCGCGGCTGACGTGCACCGCGAACCGGGCCTGCTCACCGCCGGACAGCGCGGAGACCTCACCGTTGCGGACCCGCTGGAGACGGGACTCCGTCTCGCGGATCAGGCGGTCGAGCTGGCGGGTGTTGGGCTTGGCCATGGTCAGCCCCTCCTCGGGTACGAGTGGCCGGCGGGCGGGTACGGCGTGGTCGGGTCGTAGGCGATGCCGAAGAGGACGACCTCCTCGAAGACGGGATCGACGTACGTCGCCTTGCCCCCGTCGTCGAACGCGGCGTCGACCGCGTCCAGGAGGGCGTAGGTCCGGGCGTCGTCCTCGTTCTTGGTCTCGCGATGGAGGCTCATCGCTGGCCCCCGATCCCGGCCTTCGCGGCAGCGGCGCGCTGGAGAGCGGCGGCGGCCTCGGAGGCACGGCGGGCGGCTTCAGCAGCAGCGGCGGCGGCCTCGCGGGCGGCCTGAGCCTGGGCGCTGGTGTCGGACACGGCGATCACCCGGCCAGCGCGACGGACGTGCGGAGCTTGCGGGCGCCGCGGTGGATGTGGGAGTACACGGCACCCGGGGACCGGTGCATCCGGTCCGCGATGGCGCGATGCGTCAGGCCCTGGGCCGCGAGCTTGATGGCCGTGCACTGCGAGGCGGACAGGTCCGCCAGGGCGAGCGCGTCACCATCGGCCGGCGGGACCGCGGGGAGCGCGAGGGACGCCAGGACGTCCGTCCAGTCCTGGGGCTTCTCGCTGGCCCGCTTCGGGCGGTACTGGTCGATGGCCGCGCGGAACGCGATGGACCGCAGCCACCCGTACGCCCGGGAGTCGTCGGCCTTGAGCTGGGAGAGGGAGAGCGCGGCGCGAAGCCAGGTCTCCGACACGACGTCCTCAGCCGTGGCGTGGTCCCTGGTCTTCAGCGTGGCGAACGCCAGCAGCCGCGAGTTGTAGAGGCGGAACAGCTTGTCGAGGCGTTCCGCAGACTCGGCCGACAACGGGCCTGCCTGCGAAGACGCGGGGCGAGCGTCGATACGATCCATAGAGGATCGGTCCCTTCTGGTAGCTCAGTCGGGTTCGGTCTCAGGCCCCGGGCACGGTCGTAGGACACCGGCTCGGGGCCGCTTCGAGCTGAAGCCCCATGGTTATCTATAACACTGCCAATGTCAACGACGCGAGTTGACTAGAACACTGCGAGCCAGCATGGATAGAATGCGAGTGATCTAGGCATTAGCTATCCAGAGCTTTCGGAAGGACCGCCATGACCCCGCCGAACGTCGACAGGACGCCGCCGTACATGCAGGTGGTGAAGCAACTCCGGCAGCAGATCGTTGACGGGGCGCTGAAGGACGGCGACAAGATCCCATCCGTACGGGAGATCTCCGAGCGCTGGCAGATCTCCATGGCTACCGGGCACAAGGTGCTGGCCACCCTCCGGGCGGACGGCCTTGTGGAGTCGATCGTGGGCGTCGGCACCATCGTCCGGACGAAGTCCAACGTCCACCGCTCAGCCCGCGACCGCTTCACGCGGATGCTGTCCACCGGCCGCATCTACGCGCCCGGCGAGTACGCCGTGATCACGGCAGCCGAGTTGGCCCCGGCCCCCGCGCACATCGCGGACACCCTCGGCATCGAGGAGGGCCAGCAGGCCGTCCGGCGCCACCGGATCACGAACAACGAGGACGGCCCCGTGTCGGCTTCAACCTCCTGGTTCCACGCCGACCTGGCCGAGACGGTCCCCGCCTTGCTGAGCACAGACCGCATCCCCGGCGGCACCCCGTCCGCCATCAGGGAAGCCACAGGCCGAGAGGCCCGCAGCGCAGAGGACCGGATGACCGTCGGCTCAGCTGATGCCCAGCAGGCCGAAGAGCTGGGCATCGAGGTTGGCTCGCCCGTACTGATCGGCCGCAACGTCCTGCGCGACGCTGACGGCGAGGTCATCGAAGCGGGCGAGTACGTCTCGGGCGCCGGCCGCTGGACCCTCTACGAGTACGAGCTGGGCGAGCGGGACTGACCCCGCACGGCACACTGGACCGACTACCGAGACGAGGGAACACCCCGATGCCCGAAGACCCGATCGCGCAAGGCGAGATCGCCGCGCTGACCCGCCGCTACGAGAACGCGCTCCAGATCGTCCGGGGCGACATCGCCGCCATGGACAACCGGCTGATGACCGTCGAAGAGAAGCTGGACGGCTTCATCACCGAACAGCGCGAGGCGAACACTGCTCAGCAGACCGCGAACGCGCAGATCATCGAGCTTCTGTCCGGTCTGGTGGGCAGGACGCCGAACGGCGACTGAAGTGGTGTCCCTACCGGCAGTAGGGGTGTCCGCTACGCGGCGTAAGCTGCACAGATCAACTGAACAAGATCCGTAAACGCGAAAACCCGCACCGGATCTCTCAAGGGGTCGAAGCCTTGGGAGGTCGAAGTCCGGTAACGGGTTCGCGTTGACCTAGCAGTCACTGCCGAGTGTAAGGCAGGGGTGGGGAGATTTCTCCTCCCCCCTCCCGATGATCACTCTGGCGGTGGCCCAGAAAGGCGCACGTGTCCCACCAGGCCACCGAAGACCAGACGTCGGACTCTGACGTCCCCCCGCAGCGGCGGGGGAACGTCTCGAACCTCGAACGCGGCGGCATCCCCGCCGGATGCAGGCCCATCGCGGGCATGAAGCGCGGGTGGTTCTACCGCGAGGGCAACCGCACGATCCTCCACCGCGCGAACACCGAGGACACCCCGCTGTCGATCGGCACCGTGCCCGAGGTGATCGGCCGGATCGTCCACCTCACCGATGACGGCCAGGACATCCGTACCGAGTACCTGGTCCGCGGCAAGCGCCAGCGCAACCCGCGCATCCTCACCGAGGACGAGCTGGACCGCGGCACCTGGGCCGCGAAGACCGGCGGGCGGCGCCCGACCGGCAACGACGAGCGGCACGCGTTCGCCCGGCTGATCCGCGAGGAGGGCGACAAGGCGCCCGAGATCGCCGCGCGGACGTACTACAACGACGCCGGGGACCTGGTCCTGCCGGACGCCGACGCGCAGACCCTCGGGTACCGCACGCTGCGGGGCACCGAGGAGAACGCCCGCCAGGCGTGGGACGAGATCGGCGCCTGGATGTCGATGGACGGCAAGAGCGCGTTGGTGGCCGGCGCCTTCTTCGCGGGCCCCGTGCTGGACAGCCTGGACATGCTGGCGCACATGGTGTCGGTGCACGGCCCCGGCCAGCAGGGCAAGAGCACGATCCTCGTGGTGTGCGCGTCCTGCTTCGGGGACCTCAAGCCCCGGCGCCAGTCCCTGATGACGACGTGGAACAGCTCGAAGCAGGGCATCACCCAGTCGCTCCGGCAGCGCGGCTACCTGCCCGTGGCGCTGGACGAGCACAGCTCCAGCGGCCGGACCATCAAGGAGTCGTCCCGGGAGATCAGTCAGATGGTGGCCGGGGCGATCCGGGCCATGGGCACGGCGGACGGCTCGCCGCGCGAGGCTGACGGGTTCTGGCACTCCGTGATCCTCTCCAGCAGCAACGAGCCGCTGAAGTTCGAGGGGCAGACCGAGGACCTGGCCTCGCGCCTTCAGGAGTTCCGGGCGCCGTTCTTCCCGAACAAGATGGTCGACGCGGACGGGGCGCCGGCCGAACCGGGGCACCGGGGTGCCGAGCACATCAGCAAGCGGCTGAAGCGGCTCGGGAAGGATCACGGCGGGTGGCCGATCGAGTGGGCCGTACGCCTGGGCATGTTCCGCGAGGAGAACCTGAAGCGGCTCAAGCGGCTCCACCTGGAGCTGTGCGCGAAGTACCGCCCCGCCCAGGGCGGCATCGCCGCGACCATTGCCGAGCTGCACATGGCGTGGGTGGTCGGCGCGCACATGCTGGGCACCGCCATCGGCGTGCCGACCCTCGGCGCGGTCGCGGAGACCGAGGCCGCCGCACGGCTGGCCGAGGCGATCGAGGTTGCGGCCGAGGCCAACGTCCCCGACCACGAGAAGCTGTGGAACGCGCTGGACGCGCTCCGCATCGAGGCGTCCGCCTTCCCGACCATGGAGAAGCTGCCCACGGTCGCCGAAGAGGGGTTCCGGAAGGTCAAGGGCTTCCACGACGAGAACGAGTGGTGGGTTGGCGATCCCGTCGTACGGGAGGCAGCCACCCAGGCCGGGATCGACAACGTCACCGCTGCACTGCGGCGGCTCGCTGACCTGAAGGTCCACATGCGGGGTGAGGGCAAGGACGCTCAGCGGCAGACCCCCAAGCCACTGCGGCGGGAGTTTCCCTTCGTGCCCCGCCGGATGCACTGCTTCGACACCCGGCGGGCGGGCGATCTGTTCTCCCCGGACGACGCCCCGGAGACGGGCGGACCGACCGAGTTCCCGTGCGGACCGACCCCCGGACCGACCCCCGGACCGACCCAGGTCGGTCCGGAAAATGTGCCTCTGACCTGCGGCGGACCGACCGGACCGACCGGACCGACCCTTTCGCTCTTCGACTTCTCTACAGAGTCCGGGCCGACCCCGGAACCGACCCCCGTTCCGGCGATGCCGAGCGAGCCTCCCGCGGTGCCGTACCCGCCGGCCGTGGCGCGGGTGGACGATGCCGAGTTCGCGGCGCTGTCCGCGAAGGCGTCGGGCATGACGCGGTCCGCGGTGCGGTTCGGCGTGCTCGGGATGGATGAGGACCAGGCGGCGCGGCTGTGGCTGCCGAACTGCGAACCGGTACGCGTACCGCTTCCGGGCGGGGTGGATGACACGGCCGAGCTGATGGCCGCGTACGAGCTGAAGACACTGTGGGTGCACGAGTCGGCCGGTACGGCGATGGGCCTGCCCTCCTATGAGGAGCGGGTGGGGGACGACCTGGCGTCCTATGGCGGGCCGCAGGCCCCGATGCCGCACCCGTGGGTGACTCCCAGGGAGGGTTCGCCGCTGGTGGTTCAGGGCGGGGGGCTCTCGTGCTGGGTGACGGTGAAGTCGACCGAGGACGCGAAGCTGCGGCTGTCGGTGGCGCTGCCGATGTACGAGGACCGTCTCGACCGGTCCGACGAGCTGGGCCGGGGCGGCTGGGGTGCGGCGGCAACACCGGCGGTGCTGCTGGACGCGCTGATGGTCTTCCTGATGTCGACGGTGCACGGTCCCGCCGACCGTCCCAAGGTGATCCCGTACTACCTGAGCCCGAACACGACCGCGAAGGACTTCGCGGGGGGCCGGGGGCGCGCTGAGGTCGTCGTCTCCCAGGCGATCCGGGAGAGGGCGGTTCCTCCGGCCTTCACCGGTGCGGTCAAGCCCGTGATGGACATGCAGTGGACCCGCGACCCGGGGCACCTCACCGAGGTTGAGCGGGGTTCGGTGTGGCTGCACCAGTACGACAAGAACGCGGCCTGGCTCGGGGCGTTCTCCGGGGCCAAGCTCGGGGTGGGCGACCCCGACCACTTCCCCGAAGGGTGCGGCTACGACCCGGAGAAGGCGGGGTACTGGCGGGTGCGGGAGATCCCGGGCACCGGGCTGGCCGACCTTCCCGACCTGCTGATCACTGAGGCGGAGGAGGGCGGCTACTGGCTGCGGACTCCGGGGATGGACCTGCTGATCGACCTGTACGACGGGTGGGCGCCCGACGTGATCGAGGCCTGGGTGTGGAAGGACACCCGGCGGGCCCTGTACTCGATGTACGAGAAGATCCGCACCTCCCGTGAACACATCCTGGCCGCCATCGAGCAGGGCCGGGCCGGGGCCCGCTATGCCAAGCAGGTCAACGGGATGATGTACCAGTCCTTCCGCGGCTACCTCGGGCGCCGCAACCCCCAGACCGACCACACCACCGGCCAGGCGTACGCGGGTGACATCTGGTGGCGGCCCGACTGGGCACAGATGATCCTCGATCTGGCCCTGGCCAACACCTACCGCAACCTGCGGGACTTCGCCGCCAGCGGACACCTCCCGCTCTCCCTGCGGGTGGATGCCGCCACCTTCGCCAGCAACGAGCCCGATCCGCTCGCCGCGAAGCCGGACGCGATGGACATCGGCAAGGGCGGTCGGCAGTGGAAGCCGGAACTGAGCGTGCCCTTCGCTGAGCTGCTGCCCCACCTCGACGCCGGGAAGAAGATGCCCCGCGCGATGCGGGCCTACCAGGAGCACCAGGCCAAGGAGGGGAACTGATGGGACTGTTCGGACGCATCTTCAAGCGCAAGGGCAAGGAGGAGGCGCCTGCGGCGCCGGCACCCACTCCCGCACCGCCTCCGGCGGCAGGACCGCCACCGGAGGGCAAGAAGCCAGGGCTGTTCGGGCGGCTGAAGGACAAGGTCCGGCGCAAGCCCAAGGAGGCACCGCCGGAGGCTCCCCCCGCGGCCCCGCCCGCTCCCCCGGCGCCTCCCGGCCCCCCCACTGCCCCTCCGGCTGCCGAGGGGCCGGAGGAAGGCCCGGAGGAGGGCGCGGGCCCTGGCATCGGCGCTCCGAGCGGTGAGAGCGAGGAAGAGCGCGAGCGCCGGTACGCGAACGCCCCCAGCTCCCTCACCGTGACCGTGTCCGGGCGGTGGGTGCTCAGTAAGAACATCTGGAACGCCACCGTGACCGGCACCCTGCACGGCGCGGACGTCGAAGGGTTCCTTCGGGCCATGGACGGTGAAGGCGACCTGAACCACTACATCGAGGAGATCGTCATCGACTTCGCCCCCGAAGTCGGGCCCGCCATCGACGCTGAAGCGTCGGAGTACACCACTCCCGACTACACCCTCTGAGAGCGGCGAAGAGGCCCCTACCGATGCCGGTACGGGCCTCTTCTGGTTGTCGCGTGGGGCTGTCGCGTCGTCTGCTGTCGCGTGCTGTGACCTGGGCGGACGGCCCCGGACCCCCGGGTGTGGGGCGGGCGCGACAGGCACGGCAGACAGACCCGGGGGTGATATGGGTGCGACGCGTCGCACGGCTCGCACGGGTGCGCAAGGTGCGAGGCATCCGAGGGGTAGCCTCCGTGCGAGCGCGGCCCCGCCGGGAGCCGCCAGGAGTGGAAGGAGGTGACGGCGTGGCCGATACCGAGGTCGACATCGTGGGGACGCTCAAGGGCGGCGTGGGCAAGACCCGTCTCGCGATGATGATGGCGCTCTACCTCGTGACCGTGAAGAAGCGCAGCGTCTACCTGATCGACGGCGACACCATCAGCCAGACCGCGTACGACTGGATGAAGGACGCCCAGCGGGCCCCGGGCGTGACCTGGCCCGAGCGGCTCACCGTGGTGCGGCACCCGTTCGAGGACATCGACGAGCACATCGACACCGTGGTGAAGAAGGCCGACCACGATCACGTGATCGGGGACATCGGAGGCGGCAACCGCGCGGTGTTCGAGGCCGCGCTGACCCGCGCCAAGCGGCTGTTCGTTCCGGTCGGGGCGGACCCCTCGGAGACGCGCAAGCTCCCGGCAACCTGGAAGTCGGCGCGCAACGCGGCGGCCGACAGCACAGTCGGCGGGTTCGCCGGGTACGTGGTCCTCTCCCGCACCGACCACAACACCTCGCTGCCCAGGGAAGCCCGGGACCAACTCACCGTGGAACGGCAGGCCGCGGGACGCGAGCCGTACCCGCTGTGCGATACCGAGCTGGTCAAGCGCGTGGCCTACCAGCGCGCGTACGCGACCGTGCCCCGCGACTTCCTCGACGTGCCGGCACTGCTGGCGGAAGTCGGCGTCATCGAGAAGGAGTCCGCGTGATGGTCAAGCCCACCTCGTTCCTCCCGCCGGACGACGAGGACGACGAGGAGGTCACCCCCGAGGTCACCAGGGAGCACCTGGAACGCGAGCGGAAGGCCGCCGAGGCCAAAGCCCGGCAGGCCGCCCGGGAGTCCAAGACGCGCCGTTCCTGGTACACCAGCTCGGACGCCGCGGACCTCTTCCAGGTGGCCGTGGACGACATCCACCACGCCACGAGGGTGCCCAAACACGAGGTGGTGGCCGCGCTGTTGGAGGCCGCCGTGGGGCAGGCCGAGCGGGTGCAGCGGAAGCTGTCGAAGAAGGCGCACGTCTCGCACTCGTGATACGGCTCGCACGGGTGCGAGGCGTATCACGCAAGGTCAGCGGCATGGAGCCCCTGTGACTGGTTCAGGTCACGGGGGCTCTTTCTCGCCAACCTGTCGGCACGGCGTGCGTCGCCCTTGCTCCCCGTGTCGGGTTGCCCCTACATTCGTCGTGTCGGGTTAACCCGACAAGGGCCGGGGGTCTCTCCGGTCCTCCCACGACCCGAAGGGGGCGGCACCATGACGACCGAGAACACGACCACGGCGGACCTCCCGCAGTACGCGGCACACTCCGGCCGCATCACCCTGGCCCACGCCAACACCGAGCCGGACGCCCGACT
>NZ_CP191855.1:0-22344 GCF_050953795.1 Streptomyces kronopolitis | reverse complement strand
GGTGGACCGGTCCCCAGCCCGGCCTGGAGGAAGAGGCCACGCGCCGCCGGGTCTCCTCCACCGCCTGGCGGTGGTCCGCGTGCGGGAGCGTCATGACCTGTCGGACGCCGGGCGACCGTCATGACCAGTGGTGCCCGGCGCGGGGTGGCTTCTTCCTTCCACGACGGGGGCGAGCCCGAGACGCAAGCGGGTGAGCCTGGTATCTCGCGCGTGATGGGCCGGTCCCAGAAGTCCCGTGAAGCGCGCGACGGTAGCCGCAGGGGTCTCTACGGTCCGCGCTCATGAAGAACACGAACGACTCCACGAACGCCCCCGCACGCCGCAAGCCGCGCCGCCAGGGCCGACCCACGCTCCTGACGCCGACGGTGATGGATCTGCTCATCCGGGCGAGTGCCGTGGGCCTGCCGGTGACGCAGGCCGCCGACGCGGCCGGAGTGGGCCGCTCCACCTTCCTGCGCTGGATGAGCCGGGGCGAGGACGCCGTTGAGGAGAAGCAGCACGGGCACCTCGACGTGAACTCCACCGACCCGTACGCCGCGCTGTACGCCCGGGTCACCCGTGCCCGCGCGGCGGCGGCCGTCCGCGCCACCGGCCACATCGAGGAGGCAGCCCGCGGGGCCGTCGTCTCGGAGACGTACAGGACGTGGACGGACCCGGTCACAGGCGAGCACCGCAGCGAACGGCGCATCCGCCGGCGGCCGGGCGACTGGCGCGCGTCGGCCTGGTTCCTCGACAGACTCGACCCGAACCCGATGTCGCTCGACGAACTGCTGGACGAGGAGGACGCCCGGCAGCGCGCCCGTGAGGAGACGCCGATGGAGCGAGCCCTCACGCCGCACCTCCAGGAACTCGCGGAGCGGCTGAAGCGGACGCTGGCGCAGTACGAGGAGGAGGACGGAGCCACGGCCGCAGCGGACGACGGCAACGGGTCCGACTTCGGTGAGACCCCCTGGTAGAGAAGTAGTCGGCGCGCTGCACCCCCTCGACACCGCAGGTGAAGCAGGGGCAAGCCGGAACCTGGAGGCAAGTTGTAGAGCAACCCCGGAAGCAACTTGTAGGGCAAGCCCGGAAGCAAGTTGTAGGGCAAGCCAGAGGCAAGCCGCACACCTCGTGCTCACCCCGCCCCACTCCGTTTCAAGATCAACCCGGTCACAGCTCTTGCATTACCGGCCCGGCCGCCAGACCTCCCCCTCAGTCCTCCCAGTTCGAACCCCCGCCTGACACCTGTTGAAACTCCGCACGCACCCCCGCTCGAACTCCCCCGCCTCTCCCTGCACCATTCCTCCTCGAACTCCATTTAGCTCCGGACCCCCGTCCCGACCTGTACCTCCGGAAACTCCGAGACCACCCCCTCCTAGGGACGACGCGAGGGGGTGGTCTCGGAGCTGGAGGAGCGACCGTGCAGGTCGGGACGGGGGTCCGGAGCCACCCCAGTCACACGCTGGTTTACAGGTGGCTTTACACCCTGGGGCGAACTCGGCCGCAGCCGCGCACCTCTGGCACTTTTGGCCCCGCGAGTTTCGTACGGACGGAACGCTGGGCCGCACTGAGAAGCCCCGTAGGGTTCCGGGATGACCATCAGCACGACGCCAGGACCGGCCGACGACGACCAGGAGTACGGCGAACCCATCGCGCAGTACGAGACGGTGCGCGTCCGTGACCGCCTCGTGCAGCGCACCTGCGGGTGGTGCAGCGTCGTCCTGCGGTACGGCGGCGTCGGCCGACCGCCCAAGTTCTGCTGCGACGACCACCGCAAGCGCTGGCACGAACGGGAGAACGCGAAGAAGGCGCTCGGCCTCGACACCACCACACCCGAGCCGGTCCGTGAAGTCATCGAGCGCACCGAGACGAGGGTCCGCACGGTCGTCCGAAAAGGCCCCACAGTGCTCCAGCCGGTCCCCGTCCGGCCCGAACCGGGACAGCAGAACCTGCGTTCCCCAGAGACGTTCGAGGACTGGCACACGACGCTCGCCCTGCTCCAGGTCGACGCCTCCAAGTTCCGCGGACACCCCCGAGAGAAAGAACTACGGGCGATGCTGCGCGAGCTGGTCACCGACGACTTCCCCGGCACTGTGGAGTCGGCCCCGCCCCGGTCGGTCGACGGCTGGTACGCACACCTGCGTGCCCTGCTCGCTGCCGCGCGCTCTGGGACCTACGACGCGCAACAACGCGAGGCGCTGGCGAACGTCTTCACCATCGCCGCCGAACACCTCCGGGCGGGCCCGGCCGGGGTCGTGCCGGTACCCGAACAGCAGCCCGGCATCGGCCGCGCAGAGCGACGCCGGCGCGAACGCGAGGCCCGCAAACAGCGCGGCTGACCGGAGCGATCGGGTGAGTTTCGTCCGGACAGAACGCAGTTGCAAGAGATGTCAGGCCACCCTCGGTCTGGCATCAGACACTCCGAACCTCCACCTTGCTCCCACCGGGATCGTCCGGTGTCCGCTCGATGCCCGCCCCGAGGGTCCGTCGTCCTCGTCGCTCGGCGACGTCACCGTGCTCCGGATTCGCCAGGAGCCGCGTCGCTTCGAGGCGTTCGACGGGCAGCAGCCGTGGCGCGGCCGTCGTCTCGGGTGTGCTCCTGGCGGTGCTCGGGCCGGTGCCCAACGGGCGGCGCGTGGTGCTCATGACCGGAGCTTCCCACGCGTGCGTGGGGCCTGCCGCGACCGGTCGCGGGTGGCATCTCGGTGCCCCTGGTATCGGAGGATCGCGCCTCTGGTCGCGTCTCACGTCGCGTCTCTGGTCGCGCCTCGGGTCGCCGTCCTGGTCCCGCCTCTGGTCGCACCGGCGTTCACCCCTGGCGACCGTCGCCATGCCGTCTGAGCTGCGAGACAAGGGGCACGCTGGAATGTGCTGGCACGCCGACTACTTCCCTGGGGAGCCCTCTGGCGGACCGGGCCGAAGGAAATGCAAGAGGTGTGACCGTTCCGGCCTGTCGCCTGGGTCAGTTCGTAATGCCTGAGGTGTGACCGACTTGGCGGTCACGAGCGAAGCTCGGCGGCTGTCCACGGTCGTGCTCTCCGAGCGCGGCGGTGAGTCAGCCGTACGCGCGTGCACGGGTGTGCACGGGCACGTGTGCACGCGTTGGGCGGACCATCGCCGTCGTGATGCATAGGTGTGCGGGATGGTGGCGGTGACCTGTCGGCGTCCTGCCGTGACGTGCCCCGGGATGCGGCGGTCCTGTCGTACGACGCGGCGGTGACGTGTCGGCCTGCCGGGCTCGGACAGGTCGGCGTCAGATCACGACGTGCGCTGACACGTCGGACACGTCGATTCGAGGCCCCATGATTTCGGTCCGTGCGGCCGTGCAAATGCTGCGGGCTCATCGTCGGTGTCGGCGGATGCGGCACGTCTTGTGGCGCGGCGGGTTCGACACCGTCGTGCTCCTGGCGGCCGTCGAGTACGTCACCGGGATGACGTACGGGCGTCGTGGAACACGTACCGGTCGACCGCGGCCGGGCTCAGCCGACGGATTCGAGGGGCGGTGTCGTCCGGCGCGGACGGTGGTCCGCCACGACGAGACCGGACCGCGTCGGGCGGCACCGACCGGAGCGGGGGTCTGGGGGCCGGCGAAGGCCACCAGTGGCCACCGGGGGTCAGTCGCGGCGACGGCGCCGCCGCATGTTCACGATGGTCGCCTCGTCCATCCGCCGGACCGCCGCCTCGACGCGTTCGAGCACGGCGTGCAGCTGCTCGTCGGTGACGTCGCCGCCGGAGTTCCGGGCGCGAGCGAGCTGGTTGAGGTTGTTGCCGATCCGGGTCAGCACGGTCCGCGCCTCCAGCAGCTCCCGCAGCTCGTCGCGGGTCGTCGTCGGGATCGGCGTCAGAGTGCCCATCGCGACCGCGACGACGGCGCTGCCTCCCGTTACTGCCGTCCTACGGCAGAGGCTGCGTCCCCCCGACCGTGCCCCTGGGCGGCCCCCAGCGGAGCGACCGGTGGCGGCCGGACGGAGATCAGCCGGGCGGATCGAATATCTTGCTCCCGCCTGGTGGGCGAAGATCAGGCCGCCTGATCGAATATCTTGCTCCCGCCTGGTGCCGGTCTGCCGCCGATGTATGGGTGCGTCCTCCGGGCCGTGGGCGACGCCGGGCCGAAGGCCCGTAACAGGCATGGGCGTAGCCCTCGTCATTGCTTCTCCCCCGGAAACGCGAAAGGCCCCCGGTCCGCCTCGCGTGGAGGCAGGCCGGGGGCCTTGAGTTCGTGGTGCCGGGCGGTCAGCCGCCGCTGCTCGTGTCGCGGCTCAGGAGCTGGCGCAGCATCTCCTTCAGCTCCTCTTGGCCCTTCTCCAGCCGGTCCAGGGACGCGGTGTGGTTGGCCAGCGCGATGGTGTGCTCCGACTGCTTGTCGATGACCCGCTGGAGCTTCTCGTTGAGGATGCGGGCCATCTCCTGGCCGATCGGATCTTCTGGCATGGCGCCTCTCGTTTCTGTGGTCCGTCCAGTGTGCCGTGCCGGACGGGGGCGGGTCACCGTCCGGGCTGGACGGTGACGGTCGCGGGGATCGTGTACGCGGGTGCCGGCGGCCGGGTGGCGGTGCCGTCGGCTTGGGCGGTGCCGATCCAGTACGCGGCGAGCAGGGCGAGCGCGGTGAGCCCCCAGCGGCGAGCCCGTGCCCGCAGCGTCGGCCCGGCCTGGGCCGGTGCGGCGGGCGTGAGGGTCACGGTCCAGTGGGTGGGCCCGGTCGGTAACGGCATCTCGGTCTCCGTGGTCGGCGGGAGGTTCAGATCAGGGCGGTGAGGAGCGCGGCGGCCAGGGCGACGAGCGCGGCGGCGGTGATGTCGCCCGCCAGGCGCAGGCCCTTGTACTTGCGGCGCGCGATCTGCGAGAGCTGGACGACGTGGGCCGCGCGGTCGGCGGGCGCCTGCAGATCGGCCACCAGCTCGTCGGCGGTGCACAGCGACCAGTAGAGCCAGCTGCCGCGGGGGTGGCCTGCGAGGCGTGGCCGCACGACCAGGAGGACGACGAGCATCGCGGCGACCAGGCCGACGGTGCCGACGCCGACGAGGACGGCGGACAGGCCCGGCAGGGGCTTGCCGGGCACGGCGGTTACCAGCGCGGCCAGTGGCAACGAGAACGCGGTGAGCAGCACGCCGGACTTGGCGTCGGTCCGGCTGATCTCGGCGAGCACCGAGGCGCCGGCGGCGTCCAGGCGGGCGTCGATGTCGACTGCGTTGGGCACGAGCGTGTCCTTCCGGTCAGCGGACGTCGTTGCGGTTCTTGGCGAACAGGCCCTTCGTCGTGCTGGAGACCGTGGTGCTCTCCTGGTGGACCGTGCCGGTGTAGTGGTGGTGGTGCTCGGTGTGCGCGTCCTTCTTGGCGCGGCCGACGGAGCGGATCAGCGAGCCGACGGCGAGGACCAGGGCGACGGGGCCGCCCGCGCCGATGGCGAGCTGGGTGGGGTCGACGTGCCCGAGCGTGTAGAGCACGAGCGAGGTCGCGCCGCCGACGGAGAGCACGGCCACGCTGCCGGTGAGCATCAGCGCGCTGGCGTCCGTTGCCTTCTGCGACATCGGCGGGCGGCCGTCCTGCACGACCGGCGGCGTCGGCCCGTACGCGGGGACCGGGCTGTCGTCGCGGTACGAGGTTGGCGTCGGCCGGTACGCCGCGTCGATGAGCTGGCGGGCGCGCGCCTCGACCTCGGACTCGGTGAGCGGGCGGTCGGTGTTGTGCTCCACTGGGGGCTCCTTCTTCGTCGCGATGGGGAAGGGGCCGGGGCCCGGAGGCGGAATCTCCAGGGCCCCGGTGCGGTGCTGGGGTGGGTCAGCGGGCGATCTCGTACAGGCCGCGGCCGACGCGGACGACGTCGCCCTGGTCGACGAGGACACCGAGCGCGTTGCGTACGGAGCCGAGCTTGGCCTCGGGGCCGCCGTCGGCGTTGACGAGCACCAGGACCTCGTCGGGGGTCATCGGGTCGTCGCTCTCGGCGAGCGCGGTGCGGATGCGGTCGGCCAAGAGCGCGGCGCCGCGCCCGCCCTTGGTGGCCTGCGCCTTGGCAGCCTGCTTCTTCTGGTCCTCCTGGACGGCCTCGCACAGCGCGTCCATCGCGGCGGTGCCCCGCGCCTCGTACGCCTCGGCGGCGGCCTCCAGCGAGCCGTCCTCCAGGCGCCGGGGGTCACCCGGCCCGTACAGGGCGAGGATCTCCGGGTCCAGGCCCGGCATCGGGCGGATGGAGCCGATGCGGAAGTGCCGCATCAGCGACGTCGGCGACGGCCCGGAGAGCATGTACGCCATGCCCTGGGTGTCGCACAGGTCGACGTCGGCCGGGGCCGGGCCGGTCGCGAACTGCGAGCGCAGCACCTTGGGGCGCAGCGTCTTGGGGATCGGGGCGAGCTGTTCGCCGGCGGGCAGCAGCCCGTCCGTCACCAGCTGGCGCATCATCGAGCTGCTCCAGCGCAGCAGCGTGATGTCGCCCTCCTTGAGCATCGCCCTGAGGGTGTCCGAGCCGCCCAGCTCCTCCAGGTGGCTGGCCTGCGCGTCCAGCTCGATGCCGATGCCCACCGACCGGCCGGTGCGCCCCAGTTCCTTGACCAGGTAGGTGCCCTCGTCACGGTAGGGGGCGCCCTTCTCCAGGAGGCGGTTGGCCTCGTCGATCCGGACGCTGATCAGCGGGTCCGGGTCGTTGATGAGGAAGGCGTTGCGGCCCAGCGCCCGGTAGCGGCGCTGGCGGACCTGGGCGACCGCGACGGCCGCGCGCAGCATGAGGATGACCTCCTCCTGCGAGGTGGCGAACCAGTCGACCTGGCCCTCGGCCTCGGGGGCGGACTGGCCGCCCTTGAGGTCGCCGTGCCAGGTGCAGATCCCGTTGCGCTTCTCGCAGGCCAGCGTGTACTGGACCACGCGGCTCTTGCCCGCGCCGGTCGTGCCGAAGACCATCGCGCGCTGTGCGGAGCCGCTGATCGGGTCGAACAGGCGGCGCCGCGAGGGGCGGCCGTTGTGGTACCGGCCGTTGATGATGCGCCCGTACTCGTCCATGACCATGTCCTCGGGCGAGGGCGCGGGCATCACCATCAGCGGGTTGGTCGGGTAGATCGTGACCAGCGCGGTCCGCGAGCCGTCGGTCTCGACGGCCAGGCGGCCCGGGTCGGTGATCTCGAAGGCGCTCGCGAGGGCGGCCAGGTCGTACCGGACGACCTGGCCCGGCGGCACCTGGACCTTCAGCTCGACGATCTGGCCGTCGGGGATGCCGGGGACGGTGAGGGCGGTGTTCATGCGTCAACCTCCGTGGTCGTGGTGTTCATGGAGCCGAAGTTGATTTCGGTGATGACCGCGCCGGGCATGGCCAGCGGCGCGATGCGGTTGGCCCAGAAGGTGCGGGCGTCCTGGGCGTGGTCGGCCTGGCCGACGGTCAGCAGCCGCACCGACGCGCCCCGACCGGGCACGGGCCCGATGGTGATGAGGTCCTCGGGGACGTCCATCAGGGCGGACAGGCGGCGCACCGCGATGTCCGGCACGGGCATGCCGGGAACCGCGGAGCGGATGACGGCCCGCATGGAGTTCTCGCCGGTCCGCTCGACGTCCTGAAGGACGGTGTCCGGGGCGGCGCCGCCCTCGACGGCCACGCGCTCCGCCCACCACTGAGCCGCCGGGCTCTCGTGCTCCGGCTGCTCCTGGACGACGAGGTCGGCCGTCTTCTCGACGGGCGGGAGCGGCGGCACGAGCATGTGGCGGGCCGCCCGCGCCGGGCGCAGGTAGAGGGTCCCGGCCGACCACAAGGCGACGGCCAGGGCCTCGCCCCAGTGGGTGCCCGGCACGATCTGCTCGGCGACCAGGACGCCCACCAGCGAGACGCCCGGCGCCACGTAGAGCACCTTCGCCGTGGTGACCTGGTGGCTGGGCCTCCAGTGGGTGGTGGCCTGGACCTCGCCCGCGTCGTCCACGGCGATCTCGAACTTCTTCGTCTTGGCCCGACGGGTGGGCAGCAGCACGAGCCCGGCCCCGGTGGCGACGACGGTGGCGAGCAGCGAGTAGCCGGTGTACTCGGGGGTGAAGAGGCCAGCGGTCGCGCCCGCCACTCCGGCGGCCGTGGCCACGCGGCCGGTGCGCGAGCGGACGGTGTCCATGCGCCGGCGGGCGGTGTCGATGTGGGCGCGGACCCGGGCGATGTGGTCGGGGGAAAGCATCGGGGCGTCTCCTTCTCCCGGCCTGGCCCGGGGGAACGACGAGGCGGCGGCCACAGCGGGCCGCCGCCTCGTACAGGGGGTGGGTGGTGTGCTGGCGTGCCAGCCCGCCCGCACGTTGGCGTGCTGGCGTGCTGGCAGGCTCCGGGGGTCAGCGGTTGCTGTAGAACTCGCTCTCCGCCGGGTCGACCGGCATGGCGTGGAACGCCTCGGCGACCGGGCCGTAGTCGGCGGCGTGGTCGGCGGCGGTCTGGTCGAACAGGGCCGACAGGTCCTCGGTGGCCGCCGCCATCGCCTCCGCCTCCTCGAGGACGCCGCGCATGACGTTCGCCGCCTCGTGGTGCTCGGCGACGCTGCCCCGGTCGACCTTGAGGCCGGCCATCTGGTCGGCCAGGCGGTCGACCGACTTCGAGCAGCCCTCGACGTAGCGGTACGTCGAGCGGACCTGCTCGCTCAGGCCGCGGAGCCGGGCCCCGGCGATCGTGAGCTGGGCCAGGACGATGCTGTACCGCACGCCCTCGGCGATGACCTCGCCCGCGACGATGGCGGCGGAGCCGACCTTCTCCAGTGCGCCCATCAGGGCCTCCTACTCCATGTTGTATTCGCGCTCGGCGGGCCGGGTGTGGCCCTGGTCGCGGGTGACGTCGGCCGGGTTGCGGTGGATGGCCTCGGTGTTGCTGCCCGCCGTGGAGATGGCCTCCGACGCGCGGGGCAGGGCGGCGGCGATGGCGTCGGCGCGGGCCTTGACCTCGCCGGTCTTCTCGATCAGGCGGATGACCATGCCCTCCAGGACGCCGGGCACCTTCAGCTCGACGACCTTGGCGTGCAGGGCTTCGAGCTTGGTGACCAGGCGCTCGCAGCCGTCGGCGGCGGCGAGCGCTTCGTCGACTCCGGCGGTGATCTCCTGGGCCATGTCGGCGTCGGCGTCGATGACGTCGTAGACCGTCAGCTCCGCGTCGGCGTACTGGGTGCTGGCCCTCTTCACCGGTGCGCTCATGAACCGGGCTCCTCTCTGCGGGGGGACGACCGCAGCCGCGGCGGGCGGCTCCGGCTCGGTGGTGCTGGCGGCCGGTGCCGCCTCCTGGCCCGCTGCGGGCAGGGCCGCGACCGGCGTGCGGGGCGGCTCCTTCGGCGGGCGCAGAACCTCCAGGTCGACCTTGAACTCCGGGTCGGCGTACGCGGGCGGCGGGCGCATCCCGTCCATGCCCGGCATCCCGAACGGCGGGGGCGGCGGCGGTGCGCTGTCCCAGCCGGGCGGGTTGGTCTCGCCCGCCGGCGGCGCGGAGGACGCCGGGTCGTCCTTCCCGGCCGGGCCGGGCGTGGCCTCTTCGCCCTTCGGCGCTTCGCCCTTCGGCGCGTTGACCGTGCCGCCCTTGTCCTTCCAGCCGCCCTTGGCCTCGTCCGGCTTGTGGGTGGCGGCCACCGGGGCGTCCGGGTCGAACAGGGGCTTGGGCTTGACCGGCTCGGTCTTCTCGGCCTCGGGCTTCTTCTCCTTCGGCTTCTTCGTGAGGTCGACCTTCTCGCCCTCCGGCTTGGCCTCCTTGGGCTTCTTGGTGAGGTCGACCTTCTTGTCGGTGTCCGGCGTGGCCTCGGCCTTGCCGTCCTTGGCGGTCTTGTCCTTCGCCGCCTCGGTGTCCTTCGCCTTCTCCCGCTCCCGCTTGGCCTTGTCCTTCTCGGCCCGGCGGGCGTCCTTGCGGGTGTCGGCGGCGGCCTGGCGGCGCTGCTCGCGCGCCTGGTCGCGGTCCTTGGTCCGGTCGGCCAGCCCGGCGTTCTGCCGGGCGGCCCGGCGCTGGTTGCGGGCCTTGGCGTTCTCCTTGGCCACCGGGCCGTCCGGACTGCGCTTCCAACCGCCGTCCTTGGCCTTGGTGTCGTGCCCGGACGCGCCCTTGCGGCCCCCGGAGCTCCCGGAGCCACCCGACCCGCTGCCCGGCGTCTTGTGCGCCCCGCTGGGGCCCTTGGAGCCGCTGCCCGCTCCCTTTGGGCCAACTCCGCCCGAGCGGCTGCCAGACGCGCTGTCGGGGCCCTTCTTGCCGCTGCCCGAGCGCAGGGCGGCCGGGGCCTTCGAGCCGCCCCCGCCGGAGCCGCCGGAGCGGCCCCCGCCGGAACCGCCGGTGGACCCGCCGCCGCTCCGGCCGCCGCCGCCGGTCTTCTGGCCCCGGCCGAACTCCGGGGACGCCTGGACCTTGCGCTGCACGGCGGCCTTGTCCGCGGCTGTGTCGGCGGCGGTGCGGGCCTTGTCGGCGACGGCCCGTCGGTGCTCGGCCCTGGCGCGGGCGCCCTGGGCGAGCTGCCACATGCCCTGGGCGCACGAGACGCCGACGGCCGCGATGACGGCCATGCCCATCACCGCGATGTCCCGGGTGCCGGGGTTGGACGGGTCGGCCGGGGCCGGGGGCACGAACGCGCCCGGGTCGGCGTCGTCGTCGGGTTCCGTATCCGGCACGCCCGCCAGGGTCATGTGCAGGGGCGGGGTCATGTCGGAGACGTCCGGCAGCGTCGGCCAGGAGCCGACCGGGACCAGGGCCCCGGCGCCGCCGTCGCCGGTGCCGGCGCTCTCCGGCGGGGTACCGCCCCCGGCGTCGAGGGACGGCGGGAGGGTGACGCGGGGGAACGGATACAGCGTCCCGGTGCCGTCGTCGGTGGTCACGAGCACTCCCTTCAGGGGGTTGACAGAGGGTCACCCGATGGGCGACCCTCGCGCGCCGCGCGTACGCGCGCCGCGCCTTGGGCCCCCCGGAGACCCGGGGGGCGGGCGGTGATGATGAACTTCCGCGTCACGCGGCGTTACGGGACTGCCTGCGGGCCTCGCGCTCCTCCATCGCGGCGGCCCACGCGTCGAGCGCCTTGGCCAGCTCGTGCATCGCGGTCGCGTCCCCGTTGCGCTGGGCCCGCTTGGCGGCGGCCTTGGCCCGGTCGAACACGACCTTCACGAGGTCGGCGTCCGTCGCAGCGGCGGCCATCTTCGGCCGCCAGAACTCCGCGAGGTTCTGCAACCGCCGGGCCGCCTCCGGGCTGATTCCGGTTACGGTCGTCGTCACGCCGACCTCTCCTTCGAGACCAGGGAGAGGAAGCCGTCGGCCGCGCCGGCGGGCGACGGGGTCGGCGGGCCGACCGGCTTGGGCGGGATCACGCCCGGCGCCCCGGCGGTGACCTGCCCGGCCTGCTTGGCCTGCTTCTTCTCCAGGGCGGCCGACTGGCGGGCGGCCGGGATCTCGTGGCGGCCCTTGCGGTAGCGGGCCTCCAGGTCGAACGTCAGCTTCGACGCCTGCTCCAGGTGCTCCTGGATCTCCCGGAACGGGCCGACCACCCAGCGGTGGCGCCACCACGCCTCGAAGCTGCTGTAGCCCTCGGGGCGGTTGGCCTTCCACATCGCCTCCGCCTCCTCGCGGACGTCGGCGACGAACTGGGCCTGGCCTTTGAGCACGCCCCGGAGCTGGGTGGCGAACGCCTCCACCATCTCGGGCTTGCTCAGCATGTCCCCGGACCACTCCGGTCCGGACGAAGTCCTGCTCATGGGATGGGCTCTCCTCTACCGTTGTGGTCGTGACCAGGGCGGTTCCTTCGTCCTGGTCGTGTTGTGACTGCTTCCGGCAGTCGCGACGAAGGCCAGCCCGGTTCCTTCGGGCTGGCCTTCATCGGTGGTGCCGGCGGGCTGTTCACGCTGCGGTGCGCGAGGCGGCCTCCGGGTCGTAGCCGCGGGCCGGGTCGTACCCGGCCTCGATCAGCGCGACGGCGTCAGCCTTGGTGGTCGACGCGGTGCTGCCGGAGGTGACGCCGATCGCCGTGGCGACCTCGTCGAGCGTGACGTCCTCCGGGGACTTCGCCAGGATCATCCGGGCGACGATCCGCACCCGGCGCTGGCGCGGGGTGAAGTTCGCGGCGTCCTCTGCTTCGACCGCTCGGCGCAGAATCTGGGCCGCCGCCTCGCGGGCTTCGGCCGCTCGCTTCTCCGCTTCGGCAACTCCGGCTTCGGCTTCGGCCGCTCGGTGAATCCCTTCGAGCGCCTTCGCCTTGTCCGTCTCCGTCTTCGCCAGCGCGGCCATCTTCTGCGCGTTGGCTTCGGCCGCTCGCGCCTCGGCTTCGACCGCTCGGGCCTTCGCTTCGGCTGCTCGCTTCTTCGCTTCGGCCGCTTCCTCGGACTCGACCGCCTCGCTCAGCGCGCTCGCCGCCCGAGCCTGTGCGTCGGCCCGCGCCTCCGCCTCCGCGACCGCCCCGCGGGCCTGGGCCCCGGCGACGCCCTCGGTGGCGCTCAGGTCCGCCGTCAGGCTCGCCATCTCCTTGCGGTGCGCCAGGCGCTCCTTCTCCGCCTGGTGCTCAGCCCGCTCCCGCTCCAGCTCCAGGTCACGGGCCCGGCGTTCGGCCTCCTGCTCGCGGCGCAGCTCCTCGCGCGCCATCCGGTCGGGCAGGGCCAGCGCCTCGTCCACGGTCAGGCCGAAGGGCTCCAGCTTCTTCGGCAGCCGCGCCAGGGCCGCCTCGCTGCCCTCCTCGAGCCCGGCCTTGGCCAGGTCCGCCTTGTACTCGTTCCAGGCGTCGAAGATGGCCCGGTCGCGCAGCCGCCCCATGGCCTCGGCGTAGCCCTCGTCCCACAGCTTCATCTGCTTGAAGATGCGCCAGGTGGGGCGGGCGGCCAGCAGCCAGCGGTGGCCGGGGATGGTGTCGTGGTCGGCGGGGAGCGCGGCCTGGTGGACCAGGATGCGCCGCCCGGCCTCGACGCCGATGACGAACAGGACCGGCATCAGCCCGTGGGAGAGGGCCTTGTCGGGGTGGTCCTTGATCGAGCCGAACGCGGCGGCGTTGAAGTACACGCTGGCCACGGTCATGACGTGGGCGAGGAACCGCAGCAGGGGCCACGACGTGCGGATCGTCGCCATGAACAGGTCCAGCAGCAGGCAGGTGACGATCGCGACGTCCACGCCGATCGCGAAGAACTTCCCGTCGTCCACCGAGAACCCGAAGACCGTGTGCCCGGCCTTGCTGAGGTTCCCGAAGGAGAGGTAGAAGCCGATCGCTCCCATGACGCAGCCGCCGACGACGGCGGCGATGCCGAGGGCGACCTTCACCTTGCGGCTGACCTCCGGCGTGCCGGTCGGCTCGTCCTCCACCGGAGTGCCCGAAGCCTCGGGCGAAGTACCCGAAGGGATCGGGCGAGTGCCCGAAGCGGCCTCGCGGTAGGCGGGGACCGGGTCGGGCTCGTAGGGCGCCGGCACCTTGGCGGGCGGCTCGATCGTGGTCGTCATCTCTCTCCATCCGAAGCGGTGCGGGGGGCGGGTCCGGAGCAGCCGAAGCGCTCCGGACCCGGGTGGCCAATGATCAGGTGCAGCTCGGACAGGCCGCCGGAATTACTGCCGGGGCTGGTTCTGCCGGGTCAGCTCCGCAAGGCGGGCCGCGGCCTCCTGAGACTGGCGAAGATGCTCAGCGGCCTGGCGGCGGGCCTCTTCGAGCGCCTGCGCCTCGGCGCTCATGCGACGGCCACCAGTTCGGCGCACAGCCGGTCCAGCGGCCCGTCCTGCGGGTCCATCGCCATCTCCCGGCGGACCCGCGCGGAGCGGTAGTGCGCGTACACCCGGCGCCGGGCGAACACCGACAGCAGCCCCGAGGCGTTGCGGATCTCGTTGCCGCGCAGCAGGTACTGCCAGACCATCAACCACACGTCCTGGGCGAGGTCCTCGGCGTACGCGGCCCGGTCCTCCAGGCGCAGCGTGCGGGCGACGATGTTGAGCACCCTGACGTGCTGGTTCGCGTAGATCTCAGCGAGGTCAGCGGCCAGGGCCTGGTCGTGGGTACCGTTCTTCACGGGTCGCACCTCCATGCGATCTGGGCCGCCAGGCCCGGCCGGTCCCGCGCTCCAACGCGGGGCCGGCCAAAGATGAAGAAGCCACCGGCGGCCGAAGAAGCGGCGTGATGCCGCAGTGCCCCGGACCGGACTCGAACCGGTCAACTGCTTCCAAACAGGGCGCCAGCACCTTTTCCACCGGATCGCCGATGGGCGTAGGTAGGTGCTCTACCTCCCAGGCGTGCCACGGTGCCCGGACCCCTCGCCCCGCTCTGTCCCGGGACCCTTCGCCCCGACACGAGGCCAGGACGCAGCACGCCAACCCCCCGGGGTGTCCCCCTTGCGATCGGCGCACGACCAAGGTAGACCACTAGCGGCCCTGAGCGCTACTGGTAGCGCTAGCGGTCTACGTGAACTACCCTTGCAGGTGCACCGCTGCACATCGACGTGTAGCGCCGATCAAAGGAAGGGAGGCCGGGATATGCCCGAGAACACCGGATACGCGGAGATTGCTGCGCACTACCGCCAGCAGATCCAGGACGGGACGCTCAGGCCCGGCGACACCATGCCGTCGCTTCGACAGGTCTGCGAACGCTTCGGCGTGGCCCAGACGACCGCAAACCGTGCGTACCGGGCACTCAAGATGGAGGGTCTGACGCTCGCGAAGTCGGGCGTTGGCACCGTTGTTGCGGGCCCCATCAGCAACAACATCGCTTCCCGTGTCGCCCTGCACGCCAGCACCGGTAAGGCGCTGGGCGGCGGCGAGACGTCCCAGATTCTGGAGATCGGCACCGTAGGCGCTGACGAACTGGTCGCCCCGCGGCTCGACGTCGCGCCCGGCACTCCGGTCCAGGTGCGGCGACGGCTCGTGAGCCGGGGTGGTGTACCGGTGCACATCAGCAGTAGCTACTACCCGGCGTACGTGATCGCGGTGACGCCTGAGCTGACGGAGCCGGTCTCCACCGGCGGGTCGCGAGAACTCGCGGCTCAGCGCTTGGGTGTCGAGCAAGACGAGGTCTTGGAGGAGGTCACCTCCCGCAAGGCCAACACCGAGGAGGCTGCGGCACTCGGCCTCACCGGCAAGGACGTCGTCGTCACGCAGGTCGTACGGACCGTGATCCTGGAGGACGGCCGCATCGTGGAGGTCGCCGTGAAGGTCACCGGCGGCCAGACGATCCTGCGGTGGCGGAGTTCGCTGCGTCGTCAGGCCAACGATGAATGACCACCTGCGCCAGGCGCTTGAGCTGGCGGCACGCGGCGTGCCCGTGCTGCCGCTCCGCGAGGGCAAGGGACCGTTCGGGAACTGCGCCGCGTGCGCCAAGAACGCGTGCGGCGGCAGGCCCAACATGAAGTCCGCCGGCGTCTGCGCGTGCCCCCGGCCGTGCCACGGATGGGCCGCCGCCTCGACCTCCGCCGACGTCGTGACGTCGGCGGCCTGGGCGGCGGCCTGGCAACGTGCGGGCGTCGTCGGCTACCACCCGGGCGGTGCTGGGGTGACCGTGCTCGACCTCGACGACGACGACGCGGTGGCCTGGGCTCGGGAGACCCTGCCTGCCACCCGGACCGTGGCCACGACTCGGGGCCAGCACTGGATCTACCTGGGCACGATGCAGTCCTCGAACGGCGTCCGCCCCGGCGTCGACATCAAGTCGCTGATGGCGTACGCCCGCTGGCTCGGGCCCGGCGAGGGCCAGATGATCCGGCTGCCCAAGACGGTAACCGCCCTCCCCCGGTACGTGGTGCCGGCGGGCGCGGTGGCGACCTCACCGATGCCCCGCGCCGCCTGGACGCGGGCGGTCGGTAGCGGGTGCCGTCACACGGAGCGGTACGTCCGGACCGGCCTCGACAAGGGCGTCGCCATGGTCACCGGCCATCGCGAGCAGGGGGCGGCGAGCCAGGCGTTCGGCGTCGCTCGGTTCCTCGGCTCGCTCCACCAGGAGTGCCCGGGGCCGTGCGGCCTGGAGACGTTGGGCGGAGAGATCGTAGCGGCGGCCGTCAGCGTTGGCGTACCCGAGTCGTACGCGGTCCGTGCCGTCGACCGGGGCTTCACAGAGGCGGGCATCCCGGTGCCCTCGACGCAAATGGCCTGAGCTGCATAAACACGCTCAGCTAGGGTCAACCCACATCAGAAAAGCGAGTGGCCCGGCAGGTGTGCAACCACCTGAACCGGGCCGACTCTGGAAGCTTTCGAGCTGAGCCGTTTCCGGTCTCCTCCCGCCTTCCTAGCTAGTCACCACTGTACGACACGGTGACCAGGCAGAGGAGATGGAACCGGCTCAGCTCCCGAGAACGGAGCACACGTGAGCCACCCGTCCGACGACGGTCACCCGACCGACACCGTCACCGCCGTACCCCAGCCGCGGGCTGAGGTACGCGAGCGCGTCGTCATCGACGTCACCGACGAGCCGACTGGAGTCACCGAGGTGACCCGGGCGCTCCAGTCGGGCGCGATTGCCGACGTCTACTTGCGGGGCCGGCGGCCCGTGTGGATCGGCGAGGGGAACGACGGCCCCTTCATTGAGGAGATCTCGAAGGACGGCCTGACCCTCGCCCTGCACGAGCACGCCGAAGTCTTCAAGATGCGGAAGACCGGTCCCGCCCCCGTACTTCTGCCCACCCGAGTCGCGGCCGTGGTCTTGGCCCGCAACAACTGGAAGCTGCCCGCGCTCAAGGGGATCACCTCCGTCCCCCTCCTCAGCCCTGACGGCCGACTGCACCTTCGCGAGGGATACAACCCGGCGACAGGCTGGTTCTACTCCCCCCGCATCCGGATCAAAGACGTTCCGGAGAACCCCACCGCAGCAGAGATCGCGGAGGCGCAGGAGCTGGTCGTGGGGAAGATGCTCGGTGACTTCCCGTGGATGAAGGCCAGCGACCTCGCCCAGTTCGTCGGCGCACTCTTCATCCCGCTGCTGCGGTCGATGATCCCCGACCCGACCCCGCTGTGGGCCATCACCGCGACGAACCCCGGCTCCGGCAAGTCGCTGCTCTCCCGCATCTTGGAGGACCTGTTCGGGATCAAGGGCGCCACCTGGGGCACCGACAACGGTGAGCAGCGCAAGATCATCACGTCCGTGATGCTGGAGACAGGCGCTCCCGTGGCTGTCTTCGACAACCTGCCGAGTGGGCACACCATCCGCTTCCCCGTGATGTCGGAGCTGCTGACCTCCTCGACCTGGAGCGACCGCATCCTGGGTCGGTCGGAGATCGTCGCTCTCCCGAACAACCTGCTCTGGGTCGTGAACGGGAACAACCTGACGGTCGGCGACGACCTGGGCCGCCGGACCATCTGGTGCCGACTGGACCCTGACGTCCGGCCCGACACCCGCGACCCTTCGCAGTTCGCGGCCGGCGACCTCAACGAGTGGTTGCAGCTCCACCGCGCCGAAGTCCTCCATGCCCTGCTCACCCTGCTGTGCGGATGGGTCGCTGCCGGGATGCCGAAGACCAACCACCACATGGCTTCCTTCGGTGCCTGGCCCCGCACCCTCGGCGGCATCCTGAACTGGATGTGCCTCCCCGGCTGGCTGGAGGATCGCGAGGAGATGATGGAGGACGCCGACGAGGACGCGATGGAGTGGGCGGCCTTCCTCTCGGCCTGGCACGACGAGCTGGGCACCGAGGAGTACACCTCCCAGAGCCTCGTCGACTTCGCCTTCGCCGCCGCTACCGGCATGCGCGCAGCCTCGAACCTCAGCCGAGTGATGCCGACCAACGGCGACAAGATCCCGAACTCGAAGATGCTCGGGAAGTGGCTGCGGGCCCGGCAGGGACGGTTCTTCAGCGGCTACCGGATCATCTCGCGCCGCGACGCAAGGCAGAAGATCAACTATTGGAGGGTTGAGGGCCCGAAGAAGCAGTAGGCGCTCCTCCACCTCGACCGAAGGCCCGCACGGCATCCGTGCGGGCCTTCCTTATGCCCTCAGCGGCTACGGGTCGCCGCAACTTCACCCCGCACTGCCCGCACTACCCGCACTACCCGCAAAGGTGCAGGTCAAGGCCCTGCGGGTAGTGGCAGGCGCCTCGTTCCCGCCGGGTAGTCACCGCCCGCACTATCCGCACTCCCCGCGACCTGGGTAGTGCGGGTAGTTGCGGGTAGTGCGATCTTGGCTCTGAATCACTACCCGTAACTCTCTGACCAGGGAGTATGCGGGTAGTACGGGTAGTGCGGGTAGTTCTTTTAACTCTGTTGCTTCTGTTATTAGAGAACAGTCCCGGTCCCGGTGGTGAAGAAGCCACCGCGCGCGGGTAGTGCACTGCCCGCGTAGCACGGCGCCCGCGGGGGCGGTGGCTTCTTCATCCACGAACAGACCTTGCTGGGCACGACAGCCTGAGCTGCCGGTGTGCTGGCATGCTGGCTCGCCTGCACGCTGGCGGGCTGGCTGATGGGCGTGTTGGCGGGTCTGCTCGCGAGCACGCCCGCCGCGCTGGCAAGCTGGCGTGCTGACGGGTTCAACGAGGTACGGGCAGGGGCGAGGCGATGGCCAGGCGCACGGTCGTGATCAACAACCGGGGCGGGGTCGGCAAGAGCGATGTCACGCTCCGACTCGGGGCGGCGCTGGCGAAGCGGGGCCGGCGGGTAGGCCTGCTCGACTTCGACCCGCAGGGCAACCTCTCGCGCCGGGCGGGCTGGACCTACAACGAGGCTCAGCCGCAGGTGACCGTGAGCGAGGCGGTCCAGGCCGACCGCGTCGGCACGATGCGCCAGGTGTGGACGTCGGTGAACTGGGACATCGAGTACGCCGACCGGATGCGGCTGGCCCCCGCCTGGCTGGAGCTGGAGAACCGGTACGCCGAAGCCGGGGTCGCCGGCGCACATCAGCGGCTGGCGAAGGCGCTCCAGGGTGCCGACGACGACCTGGACCACGTCCTCATCGACTGCCCCCCGAGCCTGTTCCACCTGACCCAGATGGCGTTCTCGGCCGGGGACGGGGTCCTCCTGGTGACCCGCGCGGAGATCGACGCGATCCTCGGTGCTCGCCGGGTGCGTGAGTTCATCGCGGACAAGAAGGCGGCCCTGCACGCCGACGACCTGACGATCGACGGCGTCATCGTCAACGACTACGAGCAGGGCAAGCCGCGGCAGCGCCAGCAGCTCGAAAGCATCCGGCGGATCTTCGGTGACCTCGTGTGGGACCCGATCATCGGCCGCCGGGAGATCATGGCGAACGCCTCGAACGACCACGTCCCCCTGGAGCACGCGAAGGGCTCGCAGCTTCAGCAGGCGGTCGCCGGGTTCGAGCTGCTCGCCGACACGTACGAGAAGAGGACTGCCGCCTGATGGCCCGCCACAACTTCGAGACCCCCGACAACGTCACCGAGCCGCCGCTCACGCCGAACACCGGAGGCGTCAAGGTCGGCGAGGACCTGGCCCGCCGGCGGAAGGCGGCGACGGCCACCGACTGGAAGTCCTTCTCCAGCTACCTCCCCGAGGACGTCCAGCGGGTGTTCCGGTCGGAGTGCATGCTGGCCGGGATCGAGGTCCGCCAGGGCCTGGACGAAGCCGTGCGGGCCTGGCTGGCGGCCCGGCAGGCGGGCAAGCCCGCCGGCTGACACGCTGGCGGGCTGGCATGCTGGCACGTCAGCACGCAGGCATACAGCTCTGAGCAGCACAAGAGCCCCGCACCTGTCCGGTGCGGGCTCTCGCGTACGGCTGCTCAGGGGGTGATCCGGGCGGACGTCACGCGGTCGGAGTGGATGCGGTGGGCCTTGCGGCCGGCGGGCGACTGCATGAGCGCGGTCGCGGAGTGCTCGATCATCGCCGCGTGCACGCTGGCCGGGGCGGTCACCCGCACCGAGTAGCCCTGCCCGCGCCGGATGGTCTGCCCGGCGGCGAGCGCCTGGCGGACCGCGTCGTCGGCGACGTCGGCCAGGTTCTCGGCGACCAGGCCGGGCACGTCGACCACCGCGACCGGGTCGGCGGCCACCGCCTGGACGTCGCCGCCGACGTCGTCCTGGCCGTCGCCGTCGAGCAGCTCCGACAGGTCGTCGGGCACGTCGCGGGCCCCGGCGGCATCGAGGACCCGGCGCACGGTCTTCGGGGCGATGTCGTACTGCCGGGCGAGCGCCTTCACGGCCGCGCCCTCGCGGTACGCCTCCACCAGCTCGACCACCTCGCCCTCGTCGAGCGCGGCCGGACGCCCGAGCGTCTTCCCGGAGGCCTCGGCCGCGGCGACGCCCTCGCGGGTGTTCTCCGAGATCATGTCGCGCTGGAACTCCAGCACCGCCGCGAGGACGCTCACCATCATCTTGGTGCCCGGGTCGTCCGAGGCGAGGTCGATCCCGGACAGCAGCCCCGACTCCACCCGCAGGTGCAGCCCGCGCCGGATCAGCACCGGCCGCAGCGCGATGATGTCCGCCACCGACCGGAACAGCCGGGCCGCGTCCGCGATGCGGATCGTGTCGCCGACGGCCGCCTCGTCGAGCAGCTGCTTGAACCCCGCCCGGTGCAGCGACAGGACGCGGCTGGAGGTCGCCGGGTCCTCGTAGGCCGGGGCGCCGGCGGCGAGCAGCGCCGCCAGGGCGTGCCGCTGCCGGGCGTCGGTCTGCTTGTCCGTGGAGTGCCGCAGGTACAGGCGGTCAGCCACGGCGCCCGCCCTCGTCGTCGCCCAGCTCGGTGAGGGCGAGGACGGCGGCGTGCCGCTCGGGGCTGAGTCCGAGGGGGTTGTCCATCGCGCGCTCCAGGTCGCCCCGGTAGAGGTGGTGCTGCCCGTTGGCCCACTCGCGCAGCAGGGTCCGGGCGTCGTCCGGGGTGACGTCCAGGGCGGCGGCCACCTCGCTCCAGGTGGCCCCGAGGTCGATCGCCTCCCGCACCCGGCTGCCGCGCTGCTGCTCGACCTGGCGGTGCATGGACTCGCGCAGGGCGATGGCGGCCAGGGCGTCCCCGGCGTCGCCGCGCTGCACGTCGTACTTGAAGTCGGCGGGGAGCGCGTTGTTCATCAGCCGGTCGTTGTGCTCGGTGAGCTTCTCGACGTGCCAGGCGAGCGGGGTGGCCGCGGGGACGTCGTCGGGGCGCCGGATCGTCAGGGACGTCCACCGCTCGTACTCGGGCGTCTTGCCGGAGGGCAGTTCCTCCTCGGCGCCGGCCTCCCACCGGTCGAACCCGCGCTCACGGACGTGGGTCCAGACCTGCCTGGTGCCGATGATGCCGTCCGCCCACGTGAGGGCGGCCTCGATGTCGGCGTTCTCGTCGTGCGGGTGGAACATCCCGTGGCACTCGATCACGTGCTCGCCGCTGGTGCGGTCGCCGGTCAGTTCCCAGCCGGGCACGTCGACGTCGATCGGGCCGGGGACGAGCGTGAAGCGCGGGAAGGACATGGTTCCCCCTCGAAGGTCGGCCGGGCCACGGTGGCGTCGGCGTCCGTTCACCACTCTAGGGAGGCGAAAAGGGGGGGCGCAAGTACGGAATGGATTCCAATGGATCGCTGCCGGTTCTAGGTCCGATTTTCACCCTTCTGGGTGATTGGTGGGATCGGATCGGCTAGCGGGGGCTAAAACGACCGATTCCGCCCCCCGGTCGGATTGGATCGCGCGCTGGAGTCAGACCGATGAGCTGGATGACGACCTGTACGACGCAACATCCAGCGCAACCCCGACCACGATCCCGACCACGGCGCTGCCCGTGCGGGGCTGACTCATGGTCGGGGCGCCGCGTTCCCTTGCATCAACTCCTGCAAGATCTCTTGCACCATCTCTTGCGCGAACCTGATTCCGCGGCTTCGCATTGCCGCAGGTCAGGCCCTGTGGTCGGGGGGTTCCATTTGCTCTGACATCCCCTCTACGACACCCGACCGCCCGAACCAGGAAGGAAGGGAGAGGTTGGGGCGGTGGCGGACCGGGCGCCGAGCCAGGGGATCGGGCGCCGGGTTCGTCAGTTCCGCCCGGCACGCGCCGTGCGGCCCTGCCGGGGGGCGGCGCTGAGTGTGCGCCCGGGGTGGGCTCAGTAGCGTCACCGGAAGGCGTCACACGGTGACGGCTCCTGAACGCGAACGCTTCCGCCAGGCTCTCGTGCGACACCTCGGCGAGCACCATTTGCTGTCGGAGCGCTTCCGGGTGGCGAACGGGGTGTCGCTGGCGAACCACGTCGAGCCGCACTCCGGGCACTTGAACCGGGGCCACGGGTGAGGGCGGCCTTCCATCAGGGCTCGGATCGCCTCGCCGCCCGCGTCGATCGCTGCGTAGCGGGCTCGCATCGTCCGCCAGGCTCTCGTACGACAGGCTGAGTCGCAGTACCGGCGGGACTTCCTGCTGCCCTCGGGCAGCGGGCTCGCACACTGGCTGCACCGCCGGGTGTTCCTCTTGGCCACCCCTCCAGACTCCTCCTGCAGTATCGGCGTCGGCAACAGGCGTCTCCCAGGGAGACGGCGGGGGCCGGCGGTGACCTCCACCCCCGCCGAAGGACGCCCACGGCTCGACATCTCCCTGCACCTCTACTTCCCGCACGCGCGCGATGCGCAT
>NZ_CP191857.1:0-41323 GCF_050953795.1 Streptomyces kronopolitis | reverse complement strand
GCGGCAGGTTTTCAATTCCCCAATCCGCTTCGCGGATTGGGGAATTCTTTCAGGGAGTGTGAGGGGGTGCGCGCATTCTCTGGTCCGGCAGGATGAAGCGTGGTTGACGGCTTACGGGCCTTTGTGAACTGGCGCCGACTGGTGGCCGGTTGTGACGGCGGGCCAGCGGCTGGTGGGGTCAGATGGTGCGGGGTGGTGGTGAGTTGGTGTGGGCTCGTTGGTGTGGGTGTATGGGGGCCTTTTTGACGGGTGGTAGGCCGGTAGGCCAGGGGTGGGGTGAGGTGGTGTTTGTGCTGGTCAGAGGCGTAATTTGGGGGTGGCCTACTGGCCTACCGGCTGTAGGCCAGTAAGAGTTGGGCCCCCAGTTCAGTGCCTCAGGGGGCAACTCCGCGGGCGCCGGCCTCAGCTGAACCCTCTACGGATCCACCCAACGCGTTATGTCTGAGACCTGATGATTTGAAATCAGATGAGGCTTTCGCCCTGAGTCGGCTTTCGTGCGGGGTGGTGGTGAGTTGGTGTGGGCTCGTTGGTGTGGGTGTATGGGGGCCTTTTTGACGGGTGGTAGGCCGGTAGGCCAGGGGTGGGGTGAGGTGGTGTTTGTGCTGGTCAGAGGCGTAATTTGGGGGTGGCCTACTGGCCTACCGGCTGTAGGCCACGCTGAGGAACGGCCCGTCGTCCGCACCGCGTTGCCGCTACGGGAGGGATCTCGGTGGAGATGAGGGCCACCTGGTTCGAGTTACGTCGCAGCGGTCGGCGCGACCAATGACGGACAGTTCCGACGACTCACCGTGGACCTCCCTGCGGAATACGCGCGATGCCTGTTCTCGACCGCGCCATCGGGTCAGCTGTCAGGAAATGCGCGGGATCATCGCTGAAGGGTTAAGGATGCCTATTTTCAGGACGGCGATGCCCGCGGTATGGGACTCTCAGAGTTGAAATCAATGACCCTGGATTACTGAAAGAGGTAGTTTAGTGAGCATCGAATCCCCGGCCATCGACCGCGACGCAGTCCGCATCGCCGACGCGTTGCTGGGCAGCCCGCACATCGTTGCTGCCGACGCCGAACTCGGAGAGGACACCGTTCGGTTCACCACTGTGACCGGTCTCAACGGCACTCTCACGCTGCTGGATGCGGAGCCGACGGACGACGACTTGCTGCCCGGTCCGGTGCTCACCGAGTCCCTCGCCGCAGCGATCCTGAACGCCCCGCACTTTGTGGTCGCGACCCCTGATTCCCCGCGCGAGGACACCATCACCATCCAGACCCGGGGCGGCGTCCGTCACCTCCTGGTGCTGGGACTCGGCAGCAACGCCAGTGGCGAGCAGGCGCCGGACACCCCGGCCGCTGCCGTCGCCGCCGCCGCGGAACAGCTCCTCATCAGTGACCCCAGCGACGCGGAGCGCGCGACGGCCGAGCTCCTCAACTATGTTGCAGGCACCTGGAATCGGCAGGATCTCCCGATGCGTCAGCACGCACAGGCCGTCGCCCGCAGCCTGCGCACCCGGTAGAAGGGATCCGCTCATGCCCGCGTCCATGGCCACCCGGCACGCGTACCGTGGCGGTACGACCCGCTGGGAGGACCAGATGAGCGCGCAGCCTGACCACGTCCCCGTCGCCCCGTACGCCCCCGCGCCGGGAGCTCCGGCCGAACTCCTCGCCCAGCTGCGCGCCGACCGGCGTGCGGACCGGTGGGTGCCGGCCTTCGAGCAGGAGTGGACGGCCGCGCTGGAGGAGTCCCGCAGGTCGTTCTCCCTCGCCGGGCTGTACGAGGTCGTCCAGGTCTGGCAGGCCCGCCTGGCATCCGCCCCGGCGGTCGACGCGTTCCTCGCCTCCGGCAAGGACGACTCGGGATTCGTGGACTTGGAGGAGATCAGGAGCAGGCGCCGGTGACTGGGCATCAGCCGTATGCGGTCCGCCTCTCCGCCCAGGCTGCGAAGGTGCTCGGCGTGCTGCCCGAGCGTGCTGAGCAGATGGTCTGGGACGTCCTGGACGCGGCGGCCGGCGCTCCGTGGGGCTACCCGCAGTGGGACGTCAGCGACCCGGAGGGCGAGGACGTGCGGATCGCGTCCGTCGGCCAGCTCTCGGTGATCTACTTCGCCAACCGCGCCCTGCGCCACCTGTCCGTCCTGGACATCATCTGGCTCGGATAGCCACCTGGGAAAGGCCCCGCCCCGGCAACTGCCAGAGGTCGGGGCCTTTCGTGTGTGTGCTGGTCAGGTGTGTGAACACCCACCTTCAGTGCGGGGGTAGTTGGTGCCCTTGCGGCGGTCGAGAACTGCTGCCGCGATCTCCTCGGCCTGGGGTGTGACGCTTTGCCCGAGGTAGCGGATCCCTTCGCCGGCTGGCGGTCGCCCGGCGGCCTTACTGGGGATGGGGTGGCGGCGGCTGGGGCTGGTGAACCAGCCGTACTGCTCATGCCAGACCAGGGCGGCGACCGCCGTGTCAGGTCCAAGAGTCAGGCTGACGCACGCCTGGCCGTCGTCTCCGACGCGTACGGCCGGCTCCCCAGGAGTGATGCCGGCTGCGGTCAGTGCTTGGGTGACTGACGCGAGGTAGGGCCGGATGTTGTGGGCGCGGTGGTATGCCTCGGCGAGGGTTACGGCCCTGCGTACAGCCTTGGCCGGGTACCCGAGCTCCGTAGCGACGTCCACGGCTGAACGGCCTGGACGGTCTCGTAGGCGCTCGGCGATGCGCTGGGCGCGCAGTTGCCCGAGGGCGGTCTGGGCGGTCTGTAGGTGGACGCCCAGGGCCTCCGCGACGGCTTTTCCGGTGACTGCCGGGTCTGCGTCGAGCAGTGGAGCGGTACGGGTGTGCATCATGTCGCGGGGGACGAGGTCGCCAGCGCCCTTGGGGCGGCTGGTGCCGGCTGCGTAGCCGGGGCGGGCGGCCTTCCAGGCCAGGATGGTGCCGCGGGGCCAGTGCTCAACTCCCTTGACGCGGACCATGCGGCTGGCGAGGGAGGGAGCGGCCTTGTACGTATCCCAGGAGGAGGGCTTGACCCCTACTGTGGTGGCGGCTTCGTTGCGGTCGAGGAGATCGCTGTCGTCGTCCAGCTCCGGGAGGCTGGGGATCGGGGTGCCGGCGTTGTAGGCATCGGTTTGGGCGCCGTCCCAGAGCAGGACTTTCGCGTGCTCGGAGCTGATCGGTCGAGGATGGCCGGGGGCACGGTGCAGCTGTCTGTTGCTGAAGGTGCCTTTGCTGAGGCGACGGCCGGCGGCGAGGTCGGCGATGGTGCGGACGAGGTGCTGGCGTCCGGCGCGGATCATCGGAACTCCAGGAGGCTGCGGCCGGGCAAAGGGGTATTACGAGAAAACGATACTAGAGTTCCGCAACGCGCAGAGGGGAGAGTTTGAACCAACGAAAACGGCTCATGCCCCTCCACTGATCGGGAGGTACGGCATGAGCCGGAGGTCGTGTGTGCAGAAGCAGCTGGCCTCATGAAGGAAACGACGCCCCGATACGAGAGTTACGGGTGGACGCGCCGACTGTGGTCGGCCCCGTGGGGCCGACGCTCGCATGGACGACGACAGGGGCCTTGGTCTACGCGGCGAGGTTGTACAGGTCGTGCACTGGGGTGACGCCGTGCAGCTGGATGACCTGGCGGTGAGCGAGCGTCCAACGGATGCGGGGCTCGCCGTATTCGATGGGCGTCAGTTTCTGCCCGTCCGGGTGTGGCAGCGGGTGGAGGGTGCGGGGGTCGTAGATGGCGCCCGCCACGCCCCAGATGGGGGCGTACTCCGCCCACACGGCCGTCCATCCCTGCCGCAGGCGCGGGCAGTATTCCACTGCGCGGGGTGCGCATTGGCTGCACACGGGCGGGGCGGCGGTGATGCTCCCCTCGCCGATCGGCCCGTGGGCCGCGGGCAGGAGGTAGAGCGCTCGATTGTGGCCTTGGAGCACGGCGGAAGCTCGGCACATCTGGCACAGACTGTGGAGGATGGCCCGGCGCTGGCGCATGGCGTGGACGGTGTCGAGCCGGGCGCGCCCCTTGCCGCGTGCCAGGGGCTGACGGACCCACAGCGCGCCGTGCTCGTCGCGGTCGTACAGCGTCTCCTGCTCGGCGGTGAACGCGAGCCGCGGCCCTCCGGGGAGACGGCGGACGACCAGCCTCGGTGTCACGGACCGCTCCAGACTCCAGCGGGCAATGTACGGCACGGGTAGCCCGTCCTGGGTGTACTGCTGAGAGGTCACGTCTGGTCCTTCGGTGGCTGGTTGTTGGTGGGGTGGAGGGCCTGGAGCGCCCGGCCTGGGCCCTCCACCTGTCAGTTGTCCCCCAGCCCTGGGGGAAGGGCTGGGGGACAACTGGGCATCCCGGCGCGTGGCGCTCAGGGGATGCCTGCCTGCCGCCATTTCACGGGGTGGCGGCAGGGGCTGGGGTGCCTGGTGTGGGGTGGGCATTGGCATGCAGGGCCACATCGATCTGAACGGCGGCTGGGCTGTGTGGGGCGGTCTCCGGGTTCCGGGCCTGGGCCAGACGCTCGCGTAGCTCATCGCAGCGTGGGCATTCACCGGGTCGCAGCACGGCCGAACACCGCCTTGTCCATGAGGTCCTCGGCGGCCGCGGCGTGGTCGCGGACCGATGCCTGCGCTGCCCGGTAGAGGTCCGGGAGCGGTGTGTGCCGGGGCACGGTGATCAGCGGCGGCACGATCCATGAGCGGCCGCAGACGGCGTGGCGGCCGGTCGGCACCGTCACGTCCGGGGCCGGCCACCGGATGTGTCCGGTGGTGGCCAGCCGGACCGTGGGCTGCGGCTGCACCTGGCGGTGTCCGCACGGTGTCAGGAACTCGATCGCGGCTCGGGCGGGGCAAAAGAGCACCGGGCCTAGCGTCGTGCCGCGCTCGCTCAGTGAATCGATCATGGCCTGACCGATCGGCACGGTCACCCGGAACACGTGCCAGAGGCGCCCTATCGGCACCTCTGCGGCCCGGCCGGTGACCCACGCCGTGCGTACCTCGGCTTCGTCTGCGCCGGCTTCCACGGCCCAATTGAGGGCGCGGTCATGGTGGTTCACCGGGCCTCCTTGTGGGCGGGGCACACCCGCACGTTCCAGGTGATCGTCTGGCCTGACGGCGCCACCGTCCGTACGGTGCCGGCCGGCGTCAACGGGCCGCCGCGGCCGCGCCTTTGCCCACACACGATGCAGGCGTCTCCCTGGAGCCGAGCAAGCTCTGGAAGGTCGGCTAACCGGTACTCGCGGGTCTTCGCTGCCATAGAAGCTCCTCACCGCGCGGCCCGGAGTCAACAGCGGGCCACTGGATCACTACATCCCGTAGCGCGGACCTCATTAGAGTGCGCTATGCAATCCCATGAGACAAGTACAAGGTGGAATCTCACCCGTATTGGGTGGTGTCTGGAAGGGGTGACGGGGTGGCTGACCGGCAGCAAAGCGATAGGGCAGACTTGCAGCGCGCAAATCCATCAAGGAAGCGACGGCGGAGAGGGGGGCCGATGAGCGACGCGAACGGGCCGACCGTCCGACGGCGGCGCCTGGGCGGAGAGCTGAGGCGCCTGCGGGAGCGTGCACAACTGGACCAGGCCGACGCGGCCACCGAGTTGGAGTGCTCCACCTCCAAGATCAGCCGCAGCGAAAAGGGGCTGGGCCTCCTCAAGGCGATGGAGATGGACCGCCTCCTCAACCTCTACGGCGTCACCGATTCCGACGAGCGCGCCAAGCTGCACGCGATCCGACGCGCAGCCAGCGAAAGCGGCTGGTGGGAACAGGACCAGTACGAGGAAGTCCTGCCGTCCGGCCTGGGCGTCTACGGCGGCCTCGAATACGACGCTCGACAGGTGCAGGCATGGGAATTGGGCCTGGTACCGGGGCTGGTGCAGACCCCGGACTACGCACGGGCTCTCTTCACCGGCTCGTCCGATGTTGACCGCCTGGTCGACGTACGCATGAAGCGGCAGGCTCGGCTGACGGACGGCGCCAATCCCCTGGAGCTCTGGGCGGTGATCGACGAGTTCGCGCTACGGCGCCCCATCGGCGGGCGTGACGTGATGCGCGAGCAGATCGCCGCGCTCGCAGCTGCGGCAGAGCGCCCGAACATCACTATCCAGGTGTATCCGGTCGACAAGGCGTATCACCCCGGCCTTCGAGGCTCGTTCACGATCTTGGATTTCGGGCACTCCGACCCGCAGATCGGGTACGTGGACTCGCCCGCCGGCAACAGCTTCCTGGAGCGTGCCAAGCAGGTTCACGCTCTGACGCACACCTTCGATCGCCTCAAAGCGGGTGCGCTCGATATCCCAGAATCCGCGGCGCTCTTGAACAGCCTCGCCGCAAAGGAGTAGTAGCCATGGACAACCCGACCCCGCCCACCGTCGATTTTGACTCGCTGACATGGATCAAGGCGAGCGCGAGCAGTGACCAAGGGGCCTGTGTCGAACTCGCTGCGGCCCCGCGGGGTTGGGTGGCGCTGCGCGATAGCAAGCACCCCGACCGGGAACCGCTCATGTTCACGCCGGCGGAGATGACGGCGTTCCTCGCCGGCGCCAGGGCCGGGGAGTTCGATCACCTCGCCTGATCGCGGCACATCGAAGGGCCGGGCCCGGATCACGTGATCCGGGCCCGGCCCTTTCCGTGTTGGTCAGCTGGGGAACGTGCCGCCGGATCCGGCGCCGAACTCCTTGATCTGCATGCCCCTGAATTCCTCGAAGTTCCAGCCGGTACCGGGCGCGTAGTGCTGGCCGAACGCGTCGGAGAGCTTGTCGGCCGTCGCCTGGTCGTTGCCGCTCAGGAACGCCTGGGTGGGCTCGGCCATGACGTCGTCGCGGAAATTCAGGTTGATCTCCCTCCAGCGCTCGTCACCACGGCGGCCGGTGTCGACCTTGACCTTCGCGCTGATCGACAGGTGCGCGCCGCTGTGGGAGATGCGGGCAGCGCGCCGGGAGCTCATGGCCTGCTGGCGGGCGGTGGGTGAGCTGATGACCTTGTCCCGCAGCTGGGCCTGGGCGCCCTTGGGCTTCTTCTCGACCTCGTGCTTCGAGGCGGCCTTGTCCGTCAGCTTGGCGATGTGCGCTGCCTGGCGCTTGCCGATCTCCTCGCCCCGACGCTCCTTGCGCAGCCACCCCTGGAGGGTGCGCGGCTTCACGCCGGCTGCGCGGGCGGCCTCCTTGACGCCGCCGTACTCCCTGACCGCATCGGTGGCCGTCTTCGGGATGGCGGCCTCCTCCTTGCGGATCCAAGCACGGACGGTGCTGGGTGCCCGGCCGACCACGCGGGCGGCCTCGGTGACGCCGCCGAGCAGGCGCACCTGCTCACGCAGGGACCTGGGCACGTCACCGATCCACGCGCGCCAGAACACCTCGCCCTGATTCTTGGCTGCCATCAGACGGCCCTCCAGTCCTCAGGAGCGGTGAAGGCGCTGGCGGTCGGGAACCACCCCTTGCCGGGGCGGAGCTTGGCGAAGATGTCCTCGGCGAGCGCGGCCCCCTCGGGCTTGAAATGCCCCAACTTGTCTTCCATCTTCAGGCCCGGCACGGCGGTGGTGAAGTCGGGGTCATCGACGACGTAGAAGAGACAGTCGGTCTTGGCCGCGATCGGCCAGAGGCCGGCTTCCTTGCCGACGCGGACGATCGCGCGGGTGAGGTTGGCCTGCTGGGCGGCCATGGCGGCCTGCTGCACGTACGGCATGAAGGTGACGGCGTCCGGCGTGCCGGTCTTCGGGTTACCGCGCAGGTGGTCGCTGTTGAACAGGCCGATGGAGTGGGTGTAGCAGTCCTTGAGGGTGGCGGTGACGGTCTCGTCGGCGGTGGGGGCGAGGGTCTTGCGGGCGGTGGAAAGCTGCCGGTACCAGGGCTCCAGCATCCGGTAGTGGTCCGGCCAGACCCATGCCTCGGCGACCTCGATGTCGGCGCCCAGGTCCTTCTGTGCGTAGGCGAGGGTGGGCGTGGCGTACAGCCGCATCTCGCCGTCGGCCGGGCGGGGGCCGAACGGGTCGAAGGTCATCCAGTTGTCCCAGGCGGGCATCTTGGCCAGCCACATGCCGGGGATCTTCGGGTCGAACTCGACGTCGCCCGTGCGGTGTTCGACGGCGCCGCGGCCGACTGCCAGGGAGCTGCACACGGGCAGGTACGAGGCGCGGGTGTCGAAGGCCAGGACGTAGCGGCGCTTGAGCTCCTCCTTCGTGGGCTGGCGGTCCCAGACCTTGGCGACGTAGAGGTTCCGGCGCTCCATCAGGACCTTCGGAGTCTCCGTGCGGACCAGCGGATCGGCGCGGCGGCCGGACTTGGGGCGCAGCGCCTGGAGCAGCTCGTGACCGGTAGCGCCAGCGGAACGGCGGTAGGTGACGCCGATGGTGTCGGCCAGCTGCTGCACGCGCTGGGCGAGGAGCGCGGGGGTGGGGTCGTCCTCCAGGAAGCGGTCACCGAAGGGGAGCGCATGCGGCACGATCACGAGCTGCGCCGAGATGTTGTGACCACCGTCCGGGCGCTCGCGCCAGATCCGCAGCGGTGTACCCCAGCGGTTGACGGTCCAGCCCTCGGCCTGGGCGCGGGCGAGGAACGGGTGGGCGAGGTGCTCGGCGAGATAGGCGCGGCGCTCGTCGGCCGGGCCGTCTTCGGGGATCGGCAGCTGGAGGGCTTCGGCGAGGGCGGTGGTGATGTAGATCTGGCCGTCGTCCGGGCGGTGCTTGGCGGAGGCGCCGGATCCGCGGGCGGCCCCGCCGTGCCCCAGGCCCAGCTCGTCGACGAGCTGCGCGAAGCGGCCCGCGTGCAGTTCGGACAGCGGCGGGAGCGGCGCCACCTCTCCGTCGGGAAGGTGCAGGCCGTCAACGTCGGCCACAGCCACGGCCGCCCGCCACGGCGTCGTGATGGCCGGCTCCCGCTCGTCGTCCTCGTCCGGGGCCGGGCCGTCGTCCGGCTCCTGGGCGTGCATCTCGTCGGCCTGCGACGTGGGCGCGTCGGCGGTGGGGTGCGCGTCGTCCACCGTGGTGGAGACGGCGTGCGGCACAGGTGCAGGAGCTGCGGCGGGTGCCTGCGGCGCGGACTGCTCGGCGGGCAGCTCGGTCTGCACGGGCTCGGCCTGCGCGGCCGGGACGGTCGGCTCCTCGGCGGCCGCCGAGGCCGGGGTGGTGGTCAGGGCGGAGAGATCGAAGAGCGGGTCGGCCTGCGGGGCGGGCGGGGCCGGCGGCCGCGCGGGCCCGGCGCTCTGTCCGGGGTCGTCACCGTCGGAACCCTCGTCCAGGGCGCTGGCAGGCATGTCCCACACCCGGCGGCGGCCGCCGGGCATCGGCCGGCGCGCCTTGACCCACCGCCCGTTCTTCGCCGTCTCGAACTCCACGGCGATCACCCCTGCCTGGCGCAGTGCCTCGGTGAGCACGTTGGAGGTGACGGTGAAGCTTTCTTGCAGCTCTGCGGCCATCCGCAGGGCAATGCGGGTGGCCTGCTGGTGGTCGAGCCACAGACGCTCCTGCGGCTGCCCGTCAGGGCCCTTGACGGTGGTGACGACGCCCAGCTGGACACCGCCGGCCCGCAGAACGGGACGGCCAGGGTTGGCGGGGTCTTCGGCGGAGTTGTCCAACACGCTCCACCCGTAGCGCAGGGCGGTGTCCTGGGCGGCAGGGCACTTCCCGTCAGGGCCGACGAGGTGGGCGTGCCTGCCGTTGAGGGCGGTGGCGAGATAGCCGAGCAGTCTCCTGTGCATGGTCGCGTTCTCCAACAAATTGCGCTCGCGGTCGCAGGCATCGAGGAGGGCGTTCCAGGCGGTTGCCCACCAGCCCGCGGTCTCCTCGGGTGTGGCTACGCCGGTCTCGACGAGGTAGCGCAGCAGCATGTGCCAGCCGGTAGCGAACTGGCCGAGGTGCTCGGCGGGGCGGTCTCCGGCGTAGAGGCGCAGCTGGCTGGCGTAGTCGTTGGCGAGCTTGCGGACGGTGACGGTGTGCTGCTCGTAGCTGGCCGCGATCCACTGGATGTAGGAGGACATCAGCAGCGCGCAGTTGGCAGCGAACTCCGGGGCGGACATCCGGGCCAGTTCGTCGATGTCGATTTCGGCGCGCGACATCTGGATGGTCAGCATGCGCTGCTGGGCGGACTCGGTCGAGGCGAGCACCTCGCTGGTCTGGATGAGGGAGCCGCGGGGGCCGCGCTGGTCGTCCAGCTCCAGCTCGCCGTCGACCTGCTTCATCCGGACGCGGCCTTCCCCGTTGTACTGGGTGCGACCCATGCGCGAGGTGCGCACGGAGGCGTCCTTGACGGACTTGTCAGGGGCGCTGTCGTCGCCCATGACAAGCGCGTCTTTCATCCGGTAGAGGACTTCGGTGGTGCCCAGCTGGGTGGAGCCGGTGTCGCTGATCGACAGCAGCGACTCGTTGCGGTCGAGGTCGGGAGCGAAGTGGCGCAGCACCAGGGTGCCCACACCGGTCTTGCCGGACCCGGGCAGGCCGAACAGGCAGATCGAGGAGGGGCACCGGCCGAACGGCGCGCGGAAAAGGAGCCCCATCATGGCAACGGTGGCGAACTCGGGCGTGTGGGCCGGGATGGAGAGCGAGTCCTCGACGGCGGCGCGGATCCGGTCGGGGTCGGTGGTCGGGGCGGGCAGGCCCATCAACGACAGGCGACCGGGGAACCGGGTGCGCAGCGGGACGTGCCCGGCGGTGGTGATACCGCCGTCGGCGTGGACGTACATCCATCCGGCGTCGGTGCGGCGCCATCCGGTCGCGGCGTACACCGGGATGCGGATGGAGTCAGGAGACACCGACCGGATCGCGGTCGCGAGCTGTGCCGTGTTCGTTCGCGTGGCCGGGCGGTAGTAGACGTCGGTCCACGGAAGATCGTGCAGCCACGAGCCCTCGTCGAACGCCTTGCGGGTGACCCGCATCAGGGCGGGCTGGTCGAGCCGCTTGGGGTGGACGAGCTGCAGAACGTAGCCGGTGGTCGGCTGCGGATCTTCGACATCGGCGAGCGCCTGGTCCTCGTCGGCATCCGCACTGGGGCCAGCTGCCTTGCCCGGCTTGTCGGTCGAGGCTTCGCCCAGGTCGCGGGTCTCGACGCGGATGATCGTCGCGGAGCAGCCGAGGACGGTGTCGAAGGTGACGTCGAACTGCGGGCGACCATCCTCGTCTTCCCCGGCCGGACGGCGGGTGACCTTCACGATCTCCCCGTGCCGGATGGCGTACTCGTCGCGCCGGTTGGGCTGCCCCTTGTCGCCAGGGATCGGCTCGCCCTCACTGAGGCTGTCGGCGGCCGCGGCGGCCTGGTGCTCGGTGTCCTGAGCTGTGGGGTGGGTGATGATCTCGGCATCGTCCAGCTCCGGGACGGGGACCAGGTCCTCCACCCCCAGGCCGGCTGCGCAGTGCTCGACGAGGTCCGCGCCTTTGATCTCGACGGGCGTCTGGAGCACGGTGACGGAGGCGGCGTCGGCCAGCAGCGCGTCACGCGCCTCACGCGCCGACTTGTAGCCGGCCGTGTCGCGGTCGGCCAGGATCACGACGTGCTGGCCTGCGAGCAGCGGGGTGTGGTCCGGATCCCAGCGCGAGGATCCGGAGCCGGGCTTGGTGGTGCCCAGCAGGCCGAGGGCCTCGGCGGCCTCGACGACGCGTTCGCCCTCCCCCAGGTAAACCGTGGATCCCTTGGGTGCGGCGGCCAGCTCGGGTGCGCGGTAGAGCGGGGGGTTTTCGGGCATCGCCCATTCGGTGCCTGAACCGTCGGCCTTGGTGCGGTTCCAGACGATCCGCTTGGCGGGCTTGGCGTCGTTGGCGCGGCAGACCGCGCAGCCGGTGCATTCGCGCCTAACCTTGTGGCCGACGAGCTCACCTTCGACGGTCGGGTACGCGTAGCGGGCTACCTCAGCGAACCGCCCGGTGCAGGTTGGCTTCTTCGGTGCCTTCTTCTTCGGGGCTGCCTTCGGCTTCGTGCCCGTACCGCGGGCGCGAGGAATCCGGCGGAAGGTCTTCTTCTCCTCGGGCATGGGGTCGTCGAAGAGGTCGGCCATGGTCATGCCCAGAGCGGCGACGACGTCCTCGGGAGGGCAGTAGCCATGGCAGTGCAGAACAGTTTTGCGGTCGGCGGGCTTGTAGTCGATCGCGAGGCTGGGAGTTCCGTCTTCGTGCGCGGGGCACTGGAACATAGCCTTATGCTGTTTCACGTATGCGGAGCGTGAGCCCGACTGCTCCAGAGCGGAGATAATTCGGGCAAATGAGGCCGCCGTCTCGGCAGCGGAGAGGTGCATGGGTATCCTCAAGCTGTTGGGCAGACAACGCACCGCGTCGCTGGTGAGGCGACAAGCGCAAAGTCTCGAACGTTGAAGGCGTTGGGTAGACACGCAAGGTGTGCGGTCAGCTTCGCTACTGGGTCTCCGGGTGGTGCCGGGGGCCCAGTAGCATTTACGGGCTCATGCGGCAGTCTCCTGTTGGTGGGCGCGGCGGGTGCGGCGCCGGTTGGCGCGCACTATCCGCAGCTGATCCTGAGTGCGGTGAGCCAGCGTCTCGTCCGAGCGATGCAGCTCGATCAGGGCTCGCAGGTAGTCGGCCATGGACCCCCCGGTCGCGTCTGTGCCATCGGTGAGCGCCCTGAACTGATCTGATGTCAGGTCCAGCGTGACGCGGTGCGGGAAACTCGGGCGTCGGGCGTTAGTCACAGATACTCCTCCCTCCATGCGTACAGACAATCAATGACCCTATTACGATCTGTGGTTGTCAAGAAACCCTGGGCGGCGTGTCGCACCAGAGATTTCAGAAGACATCACCCGCATCAACTGGCCACCCTGCCTGCGGGTATTGGCCCGGACCGGCATCGAGCCAGATTGTCGGACTCGCGTGGTGAGATAGGAAATGGGCGCTGTCCAGCCCAACGAGCGTGAGGGGGTGCGGGGATGACCGTGCAACGAGTGGTGAAGATCGCGGTGACCGACGACGGCGACGCCTGGGTGGACGGAGCGCGCCTTGCCTCCGAGCCGGGACGGAGCGCGGTGCAGGCCCGAGCGGCAGCACTGCGGGTAGTGGCGGAGATGGCGGACGATGGCCGGCCTCTGCGGGCGGATGCCTCCGAGCCGGACGGAACGCTGTGGCGCCTGGTGGTGCACAGCGACGGCCGCGTGGAGGACGCAGCTCAGGCATCGCAGCGTGCGGACGACCCGGTCGCGCGCACCGTGCCGGAGGACTACCAGGCCCAGCGGGACGTCATCGTCGCCGCGTGCCAGGCCGGCCGGAGCGCCGTTGCAGCGGCGCTCGCCGAGAGCCTGTGCCAGCAGGCGGCCGACGAACACGGCCGGACGCACCCCTATGCGCTTCAGGCGCGGGAGCTGTACGGGGTTGCGCTGTTGCAGGCGGGGGACGCAGCTGGGGCTTGCGAGGCGTATGTGGCGGCCGCCCGCGGCTGGGCGGGGCAGAACCGCACCGCGTATCAGGAGGCGCTGCGCCGGGCGTATGCGTGCTGGCAACGGGTGGAGGACCGGACGAGCTCGGTATGGCTCGGTGAGCAGGTCGTCAGCGTGGTGCGTGTGGGGGGAGAGGACGTGTCCGACATGCTGCGGGCGGCACTGACGCGCCTGGACCGCTTGCGGTCCGGCGTGAGCGTCTGAGTCGCTTCGCATGCTGGGCCTTTCAGGAAACCCCCCGGCGCCGGTCGGTGTTGGGCAGACATGCGCCGGGGGGCGTTCTTCTTGGTCGGCCCGCTGGTGTGGCGGGCCAGGACCCGGCGCGTGGCTGGATGTTGGGCAGACACTCGCGCCGGGGTCCTGCTGTGACGGGTCAGTGGTGAGCCGACCTGCCACGGGCTACTGCACGAGGTACTCGGGCACCCCGCTGGCGACGGATCCTGTGCGCTCCAGGAACGCCGCCTGTGCAGCCGCATCGGCATTGGACACCGCAGTGCGGACACCACGCAGAGCGGCGTAGAGCTGATCGAGCACCCGCTGGGCTTCGTCGAGCTGCGCGGCGGGCCCGCCGCTGCTCGGTGTCCACTCGCCGGCGGCGCCGGCCTGGCCCTCCGTGACCGCGTCCAGCGCGGCCAGGAGTTCACGCATGCGGCAGTGCACCTCGGCCAGATCCGCGCCGGTGTAGTCGTCGTCGGCCAGAGAGAGCGGTCTGATCATTTCGTCCTCCTGACGGCAGTGGTGTCCGGGTCGGGGCGTAGGTCGTCGAAGAACGGGTTCCACTCGGTCCCGCCGCCGTGCGGCCGTACCCAGGCGCGGTGGTACTGGCGCGGGTCATGGCCGGGAAATCCCAGAGCTGTCACTTCGCCGTACAGGTCGCGGACTTCGTCGTAGACGCGTGCGCCTGGGTAGATCCAGGCTGGAGCGTCCTGAGGGGTCGACTCCATCGACCGATGCGACGCCGCCCACTTGCGTGTGAGCGGCGTCACGCCGTCTGTGTCGTGAAGTGACATGAAATCCCCCGGTGTTTTTCGCCAGTACTCCAGGGTTCCTCGTGTCGTTACCAAGCGGAATGACTTAATGCTGCTGCAGCACCGAACTTGTACTGAACTTTGGCCGGTGAGCAGGCTGTTATCCCGGAGCGGGGGTGCAAGACTTGTGGCCATGATGGCTGAAATCAATGGGGTTGCCGTTACACCGAGCGACCTGCAGACCCTGGCCCTTGTGAACTACGGGCACTTCACGAGCATGAGGATGGACGAGAACCAGCGGGTACGAGGGCTCTCCCTCCATCTGGAGCGCCTGCGTCGTGACTGCCGGGCGCTCTTCGATACCGAGCTCGACCCTGAGCGCACCATCGAGTACGTACGGCACGCCGTCGGCGCGACGGCCGGTCCGGCCGTTATCCGCATCACGTGCTTCGACCCCCACCTGGAGATGGGACACCCCGGAAGCGACGCGAATCCGCAACTGCTCGTGACAATGCGCCCGGCCGGTGCCATGCCCCCGCCCCCGCTCCGCTCGGTGCGCTCGTTTGAGTTCTCCCGTGACACCCCAGAGGTCAAGCACATCGGGCTTTTCTCCCAACTGCGGCTGCGGCGCATCGCGCAGCGGTCCGGTGCGGACGATGCTCTCTTCGTCGAAAGGGACGGCCGGATCAGCGAAGGCGGCACGTGGAACATCGGCTTCGTCAGGGCTGACGGGACGGTCGTGTGGCCGGAGGCGCCCGTGCTGCCGGGAGTGACCATGCGCTTGCTGCAAGAGGCCCATCCCCGGACGGACACCGCACCGGTCACCCGGGCCGATCTGCCCCAGATGCGGGCCGCCTTCGCCACCAACACATCCATCGGTGTACGACCCATCGAGACCATTGACGACCACACCTTCGACACGGATGACGCGGTGCTCACCGAGCTGCACGAGCGCTACGTCGCTATCGAGGGCGAGAAGCTGTAGCGGGTGCTTTTGAACCGGAGTTGAGATGAACGACCAAGGGACGCGGGCATGCCAGTTGTGACGCAGTGGACCGGCCGGGAGGCCGCAGCGCTCAGGCAGGCGATGAGGCTGCCCATCGTCGACTTCGCCGCCCAGCTGCTCGTGAGCGATCGCATGGTCGTGAAGTGGGAACAGGGCGGCGCGGCGGTCGTACCGCGTATGGCGAATCAGGCCAGCTTGGACAGCGCGCTCGAAACGGCCGGCCCCGAGGTGCAGGCCCGCTTCATCGCGCTGCTCTCGCCGGCCGATGTCCCCCGCCAGGTGGTGGTCGATGTGGAGGAGGCACTGAGCCACCCCATCGGGCAGTACGTCCGCCACCCCCGCGACGGCAAGCTGATGGCGCACATCCCGGCCGGCATCTTCTTGGCGGGCCAGGACGGCGAGCCCACCTGGCTCGACGGATACTGGATCGACGCTCACCCGGTGACCAACGCGGACTATCAGCGTTACTGCTCGGCGACCGGCAGCACCACGCCACGTCACTGGGAGCAGGGGCCTTGCCCACGTGAGCTGTACGACCACCCGGTGGTCTGGATCAGCCACGAGCAGGCTGCCAACTACGCGCGGTGGGCCCGCAAGGAGCTTCCCACGGCGCTGCAATGGGAGAAGGCAGCCCGGGGGACCACCGGCAGTCCCTGGCCGTGGGGGACTCAGCGCACTCCCTCGAAGGCCAATGTGAAGGAGTCCGGCCTCGGCACGACCAGCAGCGTCTCGCGCTACCACTCCGGCGTCTCCGAATACGGCGTCTACGACCTCGTCGGCAACGTCTGGGAATGGTGTGCCACCGAGACCACAAAGGGCCGCTACGAGCTCAAGGGGGGCGCCTGGACGACCCCGATGTTCAGGGGCGAGCCGAGCATGTACAACGACGCAGACATCACCATGTCCGACGACGACACCGGGTTCCGGTGCGTCGCGCGAGTCGAGGACATGCCGACGCGGTTGCCGCCGAACCGTGACAACCGCTGACCCCGCCGCTGCGCCTGGTAGTTGTCCCCTTGGCCCCTCCCGCCGAACGGCGGGAGGGGCCAAGTCAGTACGGCCGGAGTCACCCTGGAATTGTTGACTGCGCTGGTGGCACCGGCATTGGGGGGCGCCTTCCCGACACCTGCTCATGAGGGTGATCGCCTCCCAGGTGATCAGCGGTTGATGGGGCTGTAGAGCCCGGGACGGGATTCGAACCCGCGCTTTGCGGTGTTTAAAGCCGCTGCGTCTTCCTGTTTGCGCCACCCGGGCGGCGGTCAAGTGATCAGGATTCACGAAACTTCACAGGACTACCGCTAGAGCTTTTTCACCGGAAAAAATCTCCCTCAAAAACCCCTTCCGCCAAGCATCAGCAACGTGATAGTGCGCCTTGCAACTCCTCGCCGCCCCGGGGTCAGGTGGTCAACGTGAGCGCGGTGCTGGCGAGGTGCCGACCTCGGGTTTGTCCCGGGTAGAAGGGGACGATCATGACGCGGAAGTTCGGTGACGACAGGGGCTCTGCCGCGCAGATGGCCACCCAGCCCGGGCCAAGGGTGGGGTGGAGGAGGGGCCGTACATGGCCGTCCGGGTGGACCTGGGTGGCGCAGCCGGTGGCGTAGAGGGGGCCGGTGCGCGGGTCGGCGCGGACGTCGTGCTCGATCGCGGCGAGGACCGGGTCGTCGGGCATGAGGGCGCGGGCCGCGCTGAGCTGCGGCAGGAGGTAGGGGGCCCATATGTCGCGCCAGCCGGTGAGGGCGCCTGGTATGCCGTGGTCACCTGGGATGTCGGGGTTGGGGAGGGTTCCACGGGCCTTGTCGTCGAGGAGCATCCAGCGGAGCATGTTCGCCGGGGGGCCTGTGTCCGGAAACAGGCCGGCGAACGTCTCGTTGTGGCAGACCAGGTCGTAGGAGGGGTCGGTTATGTACGCCATGTGGGATATGCCATGGATCACGTCGAACCAGCCGGGTACGACCTGGCCTGAGCGGGGGCGAAGGGTGGACGGCGGGTCCTCGCCCCGTGCGTAGCGGCACAGGGCGGTCCACTCTTGCTCGTTGAGCGCAAGGGTGAGGGCGACATCGCGAAGCAGGTCTATCGATGGGTTCTTATAGCGGCCGGTTTCGAGGCGCCCGTAGGTGCCGGCGGAGCGGTTGAGGAGTTCGTCCATCTGCTGCTGGGTGAGCCCGGCGGCTCGCCGTCCCTGGCGTTGGGGGCGCTGGAGGCCGTGTACCTCAGGGGCGATAAGGCTGCGGTGCGTTCTGAGCAGCTTTTGCAGGGCGGCGGCGTCCAAGAAGATCCCCAATATCACGTGGCGGCGAGCTGGGAAAATAATATTGTCAGCCATCATGGCGCCCTCATCCAGCCGCTCCCCGGAGGATGGCCGGAGCCGACGATGTACTGCTCGTATGCGCCGATGACGCGGTCGGTGCCGGTGGCGCGATGCAGGGCGGGAGCGTTCTTCAGGGCTGCGGCCGCAGCGCGCGTCGATAGCGCTGAGAGCCCCCGGCGGCTTGGAGTGGACCAGGCCCGCGGTTCCGTGAGGTGAACGGGACACGGTGACGCGTTTTCAAGCCAAGCACTGTAAAGCCACTTGCCATGTAAAACAGCTTTACAGCACTCTCGGTGTGTGAGGACGACACGAGACGACGCAATGGCGGCGCTGCGGACCTGGTCCGCGCCTGGCCGCCGGGCCGAGCTGCTCGAAGCCGCCTGGAACGCCGGGGAGACCACCATCTCCGCGCTTGCCGAGGCCGCCCGCATCAGCCGGCCAACCGTCTACGCAGACCTGCGGTGCCGGGGCATCGACCCCGACCAACGACACCACCAGGAGGACAAGTTGACGACCATCGCCATCGAGGGCATGAACGGCACGGAAGCTGACAAGCAGGCCGTCGGGGAGGGGCTGAGGCGCTACATCGCCCAGCACCCCGACGGTCGGGGCCTCGTCGAGGAAGAAGGCCGCCTGTTCTGCCTGCACCTGGCGCTGTACGCCTACAACCGCATCATCGAGGCCACGGCGAAGGAGGAGGCGACCCGGAGGGACAGGGACCGTGCACTGCATCAGGTCGAGATCCGCTGGGAGGCGCTGAGCACCGCGGCGAACTGGCACGCCGCCCATCACACCTACGTTGTCGCCGTTGACGCGGCCCGCACCGCCATCGATGCGTGGGAGTCCGCAGCCGCGGCATTGATGGATGCGCCCGCCATGCGGCGCGGCGTTGGCAACGACCGCGTCATCGAGGTGTACGAGCAGTACATCGTCGGCGCCGGCCACCCTCCGGTGAGCACGCCCGACATCATCGACGCCGCAGATGAGGCCGCCCAGCTGCGCGACCGTCTGGAGGCGACCCACGCCCGCCGCACGGCCCTGGCGGCCCAGACCCTCGGGCTCACGGAAGCGGGCGCCCGATGACCACCAACGAGCTCGGCAGTTGGAGGGATCGCTTCGCCATCGATGATGGCCGGCACCTGCCCGAGCTTGTCATCGACGAGGACGCTTCCACCGCCGCAGGCGCGGCGCAGTTCCGGGCCTCCTGCTCCTGCGGCCGGATGCCCAGCCTCCCCGCTGGCTCGCGGGACCAGGCGCTGGCCGTGCACCTCGCGCACGTCAAGACCAAGACCAGCGCGCCCAAGGGGCCCCAGTGGCTCCCCGAGGGTGCCCGCGTCATCATCCTCGCGGTGGCCATGCTGGCCGTCTGGGGCGCCTGCTACGCCGCCGGGGAGGTCATCACCCATGAGACCGCCCTCACCGGCACCCCCGCCAAGGCGGTCGTCCTCGGCTCCGTCATGACCGGCTTCAGCCTGGCCTTCGGCCTCATGGTGGCCACGCGGCACTACATCGCGCCCACCCGCGTCTGACGGCGTCACACAAGTCGGAGCCCGAAGCCATAGGAGGTGGCTTCGGGCTCCGTCGGTCGACTGTAGACGAGTGCCCCGCGCCGAGCGGGGCCCGCGGTTCCTACGGCAAGCTGTGTGATCACACGTCTTTGGGGGGCCAGGTGGATACTCGCCGCACGGAATGCATGATCGACGGCCGTACGGGCCGCCACCCACCCTCCAACCTTCAACGAGCTGGCCAGCGAGCTGGCCGCGCCCTGGTGTGCCTCTTCATGTGGCTCGCCGCTCTCACGGCCGCACAGGCGGTGCGGGACGTCTTCACCTTCGTGCCCGGGTTCGTGCCGTGGAACGGTGAAAGCCCCAGCACGTTCGTCACGTGGGTGGGTGTGTCGACAGGGTTCAGCGCTATGGCCGTGGCGGTCTGCGTAGGGAGCACGTCGGTGCGGGCAGCCGCAGGGCGGTTCGCCGACGGCCTGGGACTGTGGCCGACATCGAGGCGTCAAGCAGTGCGGTGGGCAGCTGTCGGGCTCGCCACCGCGGTGGCCTTGTGGGCGGTGGCGCAGCTCCTCCCCTACCTTCCGAGCCTGACGTCCGTCCCCTCCGCCGAGGACCCGCGGGACATCGCCGTCGCACAGACCTCCACCCTGATCCGGTTCGGATACGGGCTCATTGCCCCTGCGCCGCTGGAAGAACTCGGCTTCCGCGGGCCGCTGCTGGCGCTATGGCTGGCCCTCCTCGCGGCGCAGCGGCGTGGCAGCTGGATGGCTCGCCGGTGGGTGCGATGGTGGCTGATGGGAGCCGCCACCACTGCTTCGACGATCTATTTCGCAGCCGGACACACTCTGGGCGGGAGCGCCAACGTCGCCCATGCGGCCGCCTGCGCCGTGATCACCACAGCGGTCACCTTGTGGCAGCGTTCCCTCGTTCCTGCTTTGGCCGGACACGGGCTCTACGACGCGTGCGCGTTCGCTTGGGGGTGACGGGCCACGACGCCGCCCGCCAGGACGGCGCACCGCCGCCGCCCCTGCCCAGCCCGGCCGACTTCGCACAGGAGACGCTCGACCTTCGGCTGGCCGACGACAGCGGGCCCGGACAGGATCACCCTGCCCGGGCCCGCTGTCGTTCCCGGCTGCTCACCGGCTGAGGCGGATACGCGGCCCCCACGCGAACTCAAGGTCGTCCAGGAAGACGTCCTCCAGCTCCTTCTGCCACTCGCTGCGCAGACCGAACGGGTTGGTCTCCATCCGCTCCAGGATGGCCAGGGTCTCCGGCTGCCCGACCAGCGCGTACCGGCCGTGCGAAGCGGGCCTGCTGCCCGGCCCGTACGCCCGCAGCAGCTCCTCCAGGCGGGCGCGGTGCTGCTCCACAAACGCCTCCAGGCGCTCGATGTATCCCTCGCGCTCCTCGGGGCGCACCGCCCTCAGCGCGACGTCCAGGAAATCCGCGCCGTCCGGCCAGTGGCGCTCGCCCGGCGCGGCGACGGCCCACGCGAACCCTTCTGCCACCGCCAGGACGCGCTGCGCGTACAGCGGCGGCGCTGGGGCCGGGGCCGGTTCCTCCACCGGGGTCTCTGCCGGGGCGGGGGAGGCCGGCCGCTGTAGGTGGGCGAGCAGCTGGGCGCTGGAGGCGGCGCGCCCGCGCTGGGCGGTGGCGGTGGTGTCGGCGATACGCAGCAGGTAGCTGGCGACGTCGCGGACGCCGGCGAACCAGCCGTCCTCGAAGCGCTGCTCAGACCCGTGCGGAGCGCTGCTCTCGGAGATCCAGGTGTGGGAGCCGGCCACCGCCCCGGCCTCCAGCTTCGACACGATGTCGTCCGCCTGCTCGTTCGTGATCCCGACGGCGGCCAGGGCCTGGAAGACGGTGAACCGAGCCGTCGTGGCCTCGCTCTGGTGGTGGCTGATGCGGGCCAGTTCCTGGCCGTACGCATCATGCTGCGCGGTGCTCATGCTGATCCTCCCTTGTCTCCCTGGGTGCGGTAGGGCATGGGACGCCGCGGGGATGGGATCCGCGGCAGCAATTCCCACAGTGGACGAGAACCTGCCGCCCACTCCCCCAGCAGATGCCGGTCTACCAGGTGGATCTGCTGGCCCTTCGCCCACGGGCCTGCGGTGGAGGTCACCCGCCCGTTGGTCACCAGCACCACCACATCGGCCTTGTGGATCTGGCGCGCCGTCCCGTTGAGGACCTGGAGGTCGGGGACGCCCACGGCGGCGCCGGCCCATCCGCGCTTGCGGTGCTTGCACTGCACGACCCACCGTCGGCCGGCCGGGTCTATGCCGAGGACGTCACAGCCGTTGTCGCCGCGGCCGCCCTTCTTCTCCGCCGTGCAGCCGTCCCGGATCAGCAGGTCGCGGACGGCGTACTCGAAGGCGTCGTAGTGCAGCGCATCGATCTGCTGGAGGCTGAAGCGCAGGGCCTGCGCCTTGACCCGCGCCCACTCGGCCCGCTGCTGGTTCTGGTGCAGCCAGAACGCTGCACCCAGCGCGGCCAGGACGCCGAGGACCACCAGGACCCACCAGTGAAGTACGAGCCACTGAATCAGGGCGACGACGGCACCGACGCCCAGCAGGCCGGCCACCAGAACCAGCCCGCCCGATGCATCCTGCCGCGACTTCTTCCGCGGCCGTCGTGAGGATCTGCGGGCGGGCGGCCGTCGAGTCACCGGGCACCGCCCGCAGGGTGCACCGGCGCGGTAACTGCCGGCTTCGGCGGGGCGGTCGCCTTGCCCTTCACATGGATCCCGCCCTCAGCGGCTCCCCAGAGCAGGATCGCCGCGATTCCTAAGATCGTGAGCTGACGCCCAGACCCTGGCGCCGAGCGCGAGTGCGCCGACACCACCGTCCCGTCGCGACGTTCGTAGCTTCCGATGACTGGCACTGCCGCCCCTCCCCAGTTGACGTTCCCCGCGTCAACCTCTAATGAGAGCAGCTGCCACTGACATCGGCACTGAGCTGCGGAAATTCGCTCTGATTCCGCACGGTCAACAGCCGGCCCGCTCCGGATTCTCACGACGGTAGAGAAGGACATCGCCCGGCGCCGAGAGCTGGATAAGGAAGGTGGCTGAGCTGTGGTAGCAACCACGTGGAGGGGGAGTCACCCAAATTTGGGTGACTCCCCCTCCACGTGGCTGGGTCTCGCCTACCGGTCCTTGAGGACCTCGTCGACCGCGTAGGCGATGGCCGTCGCCGCGGTGCTGATGTCCTTCAACGCTTCGGCTGGCGCGTCATGCAGGGCGCCCTCCTCGATCCCGGCCAGCATCCCCTGGAGCAAGTCGCGTGTCTCGATCGCCCGATGCGGGCGTTGATCGTCCACGATCTCCGCATCGACCACCGACTCGTCGCCGTCGACTGGGGTCTCTCCCGTCGAGTCACCCAAATTTGGGTGACTCCCGGTCTCGGCGCCTGCCTGCTCCCGGTAGTCGGTCTCCACGTCCGCCGGAGCTGTCTCCGCTGCGGCCGGGGCTGCTGTCTTCTTCCTGGGCCGTGTTGCCTTGGGCTTCGGCTTCGCCTCAATCGCCCGTTGAAAGGTGGTCGAGGTCGTCAGCGCCGGCGGCTCGGCGGCCCGTGCCAACTCAACCAGGCCGTCGATCACGTCGGCCGTGACCCGGTGACGATGCTCCTCGGCCCACACCCGCAGCGCGACGTACGCGCGGGCGGTCACGTCCTGGCCGTGCTGCTTGACCATGGGCAGCAGCCGGTGGACGTGGGAGTCGGGGATCGCGCGGGGCCGGCCCTGCTGCTCCGTGATGGCCTTGAGCACGGGCCACTGCTGAATGCGTCGGTTGACCTCCGACTCCGACTCCGCGAACCGGTCCTGGCAGTACTCCGGCCATGTACGCCCGCCCTGGCGGTGCAGGCGCCGGTCACGGACGGCGTGGGCGGCCTTCCACTTCATCCACTCGGCTCGGTTGCCGTTGGCGAATGCGGCTTCGCAGTGGCCCAGGTCGTCGACCTCCTGGGGCGACAGCTCACCTTCGGCCTTGACCTCGATGGGCTCGGGGATCAGATCTGGGGTGAAAGCCTGGGGCCGGTACGAGTCCTCCGGCGCGGTGGGCTGCGTTGCCGGGACGCTCTCTCCTGCCGGGGCCGGGACGGTCGGCGCGGCGGGCGCGGCAGTTTTTCCCTCCGTCTTCGTTTCTGTCTCGGCTTGCCGTCGGGCCTCGGCCGCAGCGGCGCGCTGTGCTCGAATCTGCTGCCGGGTGGGACTCACCGGCCAACCCCCTGGTCATCAACGGGCAGCAGACCGAGCTTCTTCATCTCCGTTACAAGCGCGCCGAACGCCGTTTTGGCGGCCCCTTCCACCGGGGCTCCGATGGAGTCGCCGAAGCGCTCACTGCGCGGGATGACCGTGGAGAACACGTTGTACCCCTCCTTGATCATCTCCTCGCGGTAGTAGCCGGTCGACGACGCGTTCGCCACGGTGCGATTGAGCAGCACCCACGCCTCGGGCTTCCTCCCGGTGGCCCTCAATGGGGCGCTGCTCGCCAGGATGTCCTTGAACGGCTTCGCGGTCTCAGGCTCGACGATCCGCTCCCAATCGCCGGCCGTCGGAGACATGTGCAGGATCACCAGGTCGGCGACACGGAGCACCGAGTCCGCGACGAAGGGGTGGTTCTCGCTGTGCCCGCAGTCCACCATCGCGATGGTTTTCCCCGTCGGCGGTACGACCTTCGTGTGGAACTTGGCGTCCGCCTGAAGGTGTACGGGAAAGGCGAAGTTCCCCTTCTCCGGCTGGCTCCAGCTCCAGAACTGCTTGCTGTGGTCGGCGTCGTACCCGATGACCTCGTACTCTTCCTCGTCCTCCACCAGGGCGTGCGACAGCCACCCGGTATCGGTGGTCTTGGCCATGGTGCGGGGCGACATGTTCGCGATGAGCATGTCGGGAGCCTATGGGCACAGCCGAGATCAACACATCACGGACGCCCGCTTGATACGGCAAAGCCTGCCCGGACGGGCCTTTGTCGCTTCCAGCGGACAGCGCCTCATTCGGTCCACAGCAGGTACAGGCCCAGCGGTGTCGGCTCGGGCGGCTGGCCGGTGATGAGCCACCGGTAGTAGTCGTGGGCGCTGCACACGTTGACGGTGATCTCTCCGGACCGGTCGAAGGGCTCGGAGATGGCGCGAAGGTCCCACGCGAACCCCAGCGGGGTCACCTGGATGATGCGTCGGCCGTGCAGGTTGGGGACGGTCCGGGCGCGGACGGGCATCCGGGCCGCAGGTGAGCCGGCGCCCGGCGCCAGACGGCGCCAGACGGCGAGCCCGTCACCAGGGTCGAACTCCGGCGGCTGTTCTCCTGGCTCTGGTGGTGCGTAGTCGAGACGGTGTTCAACCCACAGCTGCTCAATGGCCACACGGCGTGTGGCGATCTGGCTGCCGGGACAAATGCGGGCGCGCCAGTAGTCCAGTTCTGCTGCCACCGTGCACCAGGTGGTGGTGCCTTCGGTACGGGCGTCGCCGATGACGCGCAGGTCAGTGACGATGCCGGTGTCGTCGGCCACCTCGATGGCGCGGTGGCCGGGCAGGTCCGGTGTGTTGGCAGCGGGCACGGGAACAGCGGGCGGGGGGACCGCGCGATACCACTCCCCGCCCTCGACCTCTAGCCGCGGCAGCTCATTCACAACGGGAAGTATCCCGCAGGGCGTGACCAGCAAACAGCCGGGCGCCGGCCTCCCGAAGGGAGTGTCGACGCCCGGCTGCTGGGGTGTCACTGGCTGGCAGGTCCCGAGGGTCCCCCCTGGCCATCGATGAGTTCGAACTCGTGAAGTACCCCCCGTCGTACTACTGCTGTGCGGGGGTATTCGCGTGGTCGCGCACGCCGCCTGTCAGGATCCAGGATGGCCAGGGCGCGGGCGGCGTCGTGGCCACTGCTGGTCAGCGTGCGCAGGGAGTCCGCGACGCCGTTGAGGATGCAGGATGCCTGTGCTTGATGGGGGCTGGAGACGTGGTCGGCGAGCGTCTCGATGCTGCTGGCGAGGATGGCGATGATGCTGTCTGGGCCGGTACCGAGGATCTCGGCCAGCGCGGCGCGGCTGCCGTGAGGGTGTCCGGCCCGCCCGGCCTGGGTGAGGAGTTCAGCGATGGCCTGACGGGTGCAGGCGGCCGCAGCCTCGATGCCCGCGGTGGTGTAGGTGGTCACGGTGTCCTCCGTGGTGGTGAGGGAGGCCCGGCCGGGACGGGTCGGTGTTGGGCAGACATGTCCCGGCCGGGAGCTGGTCAGCGGCTGGTGGCCGCTTGGGGAGAAGTGCTCCGGAGGCCGTCGGGGAGCGCGTACGGGCTCCCCGCCGGCGGCGTCAGACCTGGGCGGCCGGGGCCCGGGTGTAGGCCCACAGCTCGATTTCCCAGAGCTTGAACTCCAGGCGGACGCCCAGGAGCTGGCCGCGGTTGCGGCTGACGACCTTGCTGCCGGGGTGCTGCTTGTAGAGGTCCCGTACGGCGCTGATCACGGTGTCGCGGTTCTGGTCGGGCAGCAGCAGCTGCCCGCGCACCGTGCCCGAAGCCGTGATCTCCCAGCGCCTGACGCGAGGGACGTCCGGGTGGCAGAGGAACCGATCGATGGCGCGGGCCGCGCCGACCTGGACCGCGCGGTGGGACTCGACCGCCTCGTTCTCCATGCCGGTCACCGGCTGGTGGGGGAGGAGGCGGCCATCAGCTGGCCCCAGACACGGCGGTCGAGGATGGCCGCGTACGCCTGCCACGCCTCGGCGCATGCGGCCCAGCACAGGGCTCCGTAGGGCTCGTCGGACGCGCCGATGGCCAGCTCCTGATTGATGGCGTGGAGGTAGGCCGCGAAGAGGTCCTCGTCGTCCTCGGACGGCTGGGGGAGGGCGGAGTCCTGTCGGATGGCTGCCTGATGCGGGGTGCGGCCGCGCTCGATGTCGTGGCTGGCCTGGGTCAGGCCGTAGGCGTAGGCAGCCGCGGCGCGGTGCCAGACGCGGGAGAGGGACATCGCCAGACCGCCGTGCGCGAAGGCGATCTCGGCCAGCACGGACGGGTACTGGGTGCGCTCGTACCCCTCGCAGGTGATCTTCGTGGTGTAGAGGGTCAGGTCGTGGGTGTTGGCGTCGGCGTGGTTCGCCTCACCGCGCAGCGATTCCGCGGCGGTCGAGGCGCTGTCGTAGGCAGTGCGGGCCCGGTCGGCAGCGACCTTGAGGCTGTGCAGACTGCTGGTGAGGTCGCCGATCCAAGTGGGCGCGGGCATGGGCGAGTTGGCCATGGTGATCTCCCTGATGTTGGGCAGGGTGTGCGGTCGATCGGCCGGTGTGGGCGCCCGCTGGTGAGGCGGGCGTGGTGCTCCCGTACGGCCGCAGCGCTGTGTGGTGCTAACTGCTCTTGGTCATGCCGGATACGGACGAGCCGCTGTATCCCAGGAGCAGGCCGGCGTCGCGGGTGGAGACGCCGTGCCGCCGCACGAGACGCTGCGCGAGCGGCACAGCGGCGGCGCGGGCTTTCTCCTCAAGTTCCGCGGCCTGCGCCCGCAGTTTGCGGGCCTGGTCGATCTCGGCGTCAAACTCCTCGTCGCCCGTGCTGGTCGCGACCTTGAGGTCGATGGCCTCGGGGTCGAGGGACCGTGCCTTGGCGATCTCCGCGCGGACGCGGGTTTGCAGCTGGGAGAGGGAGCGGTGCGCCGGACGCACCTCGGGCAGCTCCTGGACGCTGGCCTCCCACAACCCGCCCGTGGTCAAAATGGCTCGGACGTGGAAGCTGCTCGGGGTGCTCATGGGGTCAGCGGGTCCTTTCGACGACCACGCCGAAGGGCCGCCAGACGTCGAGCCAGTCGGCGTCGGACGCCGTGGTGCTGGCGTCGCTGCAGCCGATGGTCGCGCGGAGCTGGGCCATCAGCTGCGGCAGTTCGCGGGCGGCGCGGCGCTGGAGCTCGGCGTCGTCCGGCACGGTGGACAGCTCCACCAGGGTGCAGGCGGCGTCATTGGCCAGGCCCGGGTCGACGGCCGCAGGCAATACGGCGTGGTGGGTGGTGATGAGGGACAATGTGATCGCTCCTTCGGGGCGATGCGGGGCGCGGCGATCGTTGGATGCGGGAGCCGCGCCCCGCGACTTGGTTCTCGGGCGGATCCGCCCGACCCCTCCATACTGTTCAGCGCCTGAACACTTGTCAACGCCATGAGCGAATGTGTCGGGGCGTGTCGTTTCCCCGGCCGAGAGTGTCAGACCCTGCCCGTACGGTCGGTCTCAGAGCCACACAGACCGGCATATCACCCGCAGGAGGACAGCAATGGGCCGTATCGAGGTGGACAGCACTGCCCTGCAACGCCTGCTCCAGCAGGCCGGCGAAGACCGCACCGTGTCCTACCAGCAGGCGTTCAACACCCTGGCGCGCAGCCACCGAGGCCGACCGCCTGCCGAGATCGTGCCGCTGCTCCGGCGGGCCGCCGACGAGGCGCTGCTCGACTTCCGGCACCAGGACCTGGTCGAGCAGGCCGCGGCGATCAGCAACGGCGAACCGTACGAGCTGAGAATCGAAGTGAAGTGAGGCAGCGGATATGCGGGTGGGCCCCAGTCATCGACTGGGGCCCACCCGCATATCCGCTCACTCAGGTCTTCGACGTGAGCGACGACTTCGTCAGCCGGCCGAACTTCAGGCCCTCCGACTCTGCGTTGTACTTCCGGGTTCGTACATCGAGCCCGGTCCTGGGCGCCTCCACGAGGAGCCCAGGCCGGACCACGACCATCACGTGGGCGGGGCCGGCCATCCCGTCCTGCTTGCCGAATTCGCTGAAGATCAGGTCACCGGGCTTCTCCTGGCCGCTCTTGACGGGTGTGGTCACGGTCTCCATCTGCTGGCTGGTGCGCACCGACAGCTCGTAGCCGGCCTTGCGCCAGCCGTAGACGATCAGGCCACTACAGTCGAAGGAGTCCGGGCCGGTCGCGCCCCACACATACGGCTTGCCGACCTGCTTCAGCATCGTTTGCAGAGCATCGCCGGCGGGGCCGGCCGGGGTGTCTTCCGCCGGGGTGCAGCCGCCCGTGTCGACCTGGGTGACTTCGCCCGTGCTCGATCCGATCGAGGCGACGATCTGCACGGCCCGGCGCTCATGCTGGGCATAGGCGTCGGGGAAGCCGGATTTCTCGACGGCCTGCGCGGCGTCGGTCACCGGCATCTCCTCCCATCCGTTCACGCTGCGCAGCGCGCGGTAGAACTTCCCTGCTGCCCAGGCGGGGTTGAGGATCTGTTCCCTGGTGCCCCAGCCCTGGGACGGCCTCATCTGAAACAGCCCCAGGGAGTCCCGGTCGCCGCCGTCGACGTTGCGCAACCCCGACTCCTGCAGAGCGGCCGCTATGGCGACGACCTGCCCCCGCGACGAGATCTGCATCTTCTGCCCGGTCGCGATGATGACCTGCGCGTTCTTGATCTGCTCCGCCCTGAGGCCGGTCTTTCCATCGCCATCGCCCACGGCCACGCCGTCGACAGGGCAACTGACACCGGCCAGGGTGCTGGCGACAGGACTCAGCGACAGCAACTGCCCTATGGACATTGCGACGTACGCCCCCGTGCCCAGGATGGCCGCCGCCGCGGCGACGGCCACCCTGCGGCCGACTGGGGAGGACGCCGTAGCCAGTACGACGCCCACGCCTACCTCGCAGCCTGCGCGCCGGGCTCGATGTCCCGCACGAGCCAGTGGTCACCCATCCACATCAGCCCGACCGTGACCGGCCCGGCGTCCGTTTCGACGGCCGCAGAGGTCAAGGCGCCACCGCCTGTGTCGGTGACCCGCGCCCGCAGGGCCTTGGTCGCCTTGATCCGGGAGGGATCCACCGTGCCCAGCTTGGCGGCGAGCCGTTCTGTGCACACCGGCTTGAGCTCGGTGAGCCAGGAGGCCTTCTTGTCGTGGGAGGCCCATGCGGCAACGAACTGCCGCGACAGGTCGACCGCGGTGTCCATATCCGGGGAAGCGCTCGGCGCAACCGAGGCTGAAGAGCTGGGGCTCGGGCTCGACGGAGCCGGCGCGCTGGGAGCGGGCTTGGCGTCCGTCGCCTTCTTCGGAGTGCCGTGGTTGACGGCGTTGATCACACACAGGAGCACGACAACGGCGACGAGCACGGCCGCCAGGCGCCGGGGGCTGTAGAGCGGCCAGCGCAGTACGGTCCGGATCTGCTCACGCATCGCTGCCCTCCTCAGGTCCCACAACGAAGCCGTTGTCGGTACGGACGGTGGTGTAGCCGTCGGACGGGCTGTAGAGCACGAAGGTGGTGGATCCGTCCGCCTCGGTCACCTGCGGTGCCATCGGAACGGGCCGGTCGCCCTCGTGCCCAGTGGGGTGAGCTGTGGAGCTGCCGCCCTCGTGGCGAGGAACGGACCCCTGAGCGGGGATGTCGGCCCGCGGGCGGTCAACCGGCGGAACCGGCGGGAGCGCTGGCGCAGGGCTGGGAGCTGGCCCCACAGTTCGGCCGGACGAAGCGGTCGACGAGGGAGCCGTCCACGACGGCGCACTGGCCACGCTGCTGGCCGCCTCTGCCGTGTTCTGACTCTCGCGGCCGCCCTCTGTGGACGGGCCGGTCTGCGGCGCGTACGTGGGCTGCTGGGGCGTCTCGTCACCGACGGACTCTTGAGGCTCGAACGTCCACGGAGCGTCGCCGTCCTGATGCCAGTAACCCTTGTCCTGCACCTGCGGCGCGGGCTCCGGCTCGTACGGCGTCTCGACACTCCACTCGGTCTCGCCTTCATGCCGGATGCTGCGCTCGATGAGCTCGCCGTCCATCGCGTCAGGGTCCTCGGCGGTCGTGCCCCGGCCGCGGCCGCCGCCCTTGCCGTTGACCATCCGGCCGATCTGCCGGGCAGACATCTTGCCCTTGGCGTAGCCGAGCACTGCGCCGGCCGCGCCGGCCTTGACCTTGCCGAGGATGCCGGTTCCGGCACCGAACCAGTCCTGGTTCGGGCTGACCATCGCATTGAGCTTCCGGAAGGGCTTGCTGACCGCCCACAGCATGATGGTGAGAATCCAGATCAGCACGATCGCGAACCACGAGGGGATGTGGTTGTCGTCCCGCAGCAGCACCTGGATCAGCAGCGTGTCGACGGATGCGGCGAGGCAGAACAGCGGCGCGTTGATGACCGCGGCCGCGCCGCTCTTGCCCAGGGTGCGCAAGGTTCCGCCGAGCTGCCGGTGGATGGCGATCGGTGCGATGGCCGGCAGGAAGACGACGACCATCTTCAGGATCAGCCGACCGCAGATGATCACGATCGAGGACGCGAAGGAGTAGAAGTTGGAAGGGATGGCACCGAAGGACGCGCTGACTGCGGTGCCCAGGCGCCCGTCGGCCTCACCGGTGAGGTACTTGTACGCGTCCGGGTCCTCGTTCTTGACCTTGGCGGCCACGTCTTCCCACGTCTTGGCCTTGGCGTTGATGATCGTGGTCCGCTCCTTGGCGGGCAGACGCGATTCGGCCCAGGTCAGCGATTGCGCATCGAGCAGCTGCATCCCGTACTTCTTGGCCGTCTTCGAATTGCTGTCGCCGAAGGTTCCCTCGGCCCACGCCTGGTACAGGATGGCGCTGGTGAGCAGGTTTCCCTGGCTCGTCGCGACGCTGGAGCCGTGCCCGCTGTCGCCGGCGACTCCCTGCTGGATCTGCCCGACCGTCTTGGTCAGAGCGTCGTCGGCCAACTGGCCAGCCTTCTCCGGGTAGTTGAAGGCCACGCTCGTAACCGCCATGACCAGCAGGGCCCAGGCGACGCTCTTGACGATGTCCGGCATGTTTCGCGAGCGGGCCCGGTAGACGATGCCCAGGCCCAGCAGGAGGAGGCTGATGGCGATCCACGGCTGGTAGACGGCCTTGGCCACCGCCTTCGTCGCGGTGCCGAAGACGGTGTTCAGCTGGGAGAGGTAACCGTCTCCGGTGGCCTCCTGCTGGAGCCCGATCGCCAGCGACGTCCACCACTTGGACATGTCGAACAGCCCGTTGGCGAGCTTCGTCTCGTAGTCACTGCCCGCAGCGCTGATCATGCTGCTGACGCCCTGGCACTTGAGGTCGTAGGTGTGCCACTGCAACCCGGCCAGTCCGTACTGCTCGTAGATGTGGGAGCGGGCCTCAGGCTTGGTCGGGTTGAGCGGGGCCGGCGCCGTCTTCGGCGGGGTGGCGGCCCACGAGGCCGGCCCGCGGCCGGGCAGCGCGGGAGGCGGGCCCGCCTTGCACGAGGGAGTCAGCCCGCCCGGATCCGTGCTGCCCTTGCTCCGGTTCTCGCACAGTGCCTTGGCCTTGTCCGAGAGCATGTCGCAGGGGCCCTCGGGCTTCTTGGGCGGCGTGGTGCTTCCGTCGCGCTGGCAGAAGTCCTTCAGCGGGCCCTTGATCTTGTCGCAGTCGTCCGCCTGGGCGCGGCCGGCCTGCGGCCCCATCAGCAGCGATCCGATGGCGGCGAACAGCAGGGCAAGGCACCACATCCGTCGGCGCCCGTGAGAGGTCACAGTCATCGCGCACCGCCCTGCTTGACCATGTTCAGCACACTGTCGTCCATCCAGGGGTTGGCCTGGGTGCCGTTCTGCTGCGCGGCCAGCGGGGCCGCGGTCGTGTTGAGGGCCTGGAGCAGGGTCGGGCGGTGCTGGAGCGCAATACGGATCCGCTCGATGCCGCCGCTGCCGTCGGAGAAGATGAACTCGCGGTCCTGGGTGTCTGCGGCGTGTGCGGTCTTGTCGCGGCGGGGCTTGGACAGCTCGCCCAGTACCCGCTCGTAGCCGCTGCCCGGCTCGATGCCCAGCAGCTGCAAGGCGGCCCGCTGAGCCTCCTGGCCCGTGGTGCGCCCCACGAACACGCTATCGATCCAGTTCGCCAGGTCGGCCGTGATCAGGTCGCCGCCGTCCTGGCTGGCGATCAACGCTCGGCAGTTGTGCTTGCGGCTGTCGCGGCCGGTCTTCTTCGCCAGGGCGCGGCCGCTGCTGACGCTCAGCAGCGCCCACGCCTCATCCATGAAGAGGCCCTTTCGCTCAGCCATCGGCCGGTGGTAGATCGTCCGCTGCGCGTACCAGCCCGCCAAATACAACAACGGCATTGAGTACTGCTCTTCGAGCGTCCACTCATTGCTGGCGACGCCGGCCGTGGGGAGCGACAGGCCCTTGAGGCTCATCACGACCAGCCGGTGGTGCTCCGTCAGGTAGGTGTCGTCGCCCCCGTCGACGTGCGGGAAGATCAGCTGCCCCTGGGGCAGCTCGGCAGCGCCTTCGAGCAGCTCGGCCAGGTGCTTGGCGTGCTCTTCGAGCGAGCCGTCCATCGCCTTCAGCGCCTTGATGATCGCGTAGGGGGAGCTGTTGATGGAGGTGTCGGCGCGCTGCGACGCCATCAGCAATGCCTTCGAGGTCGCCTCGGAGTTGCGCAGCGAGGAGTCGAGCAGTCCCCGCAGGACATCGACGGCGAGCGTGCGCCGCTGGGCCTGGGCGGACTGGACGGCGGTACGGAAGGCCCGGTCGGCTGCCGCCCGCGGATCGGGCTTGTCACGGAACCCCGGCAGGTCGGGCGTGTAGTGGTCGGGCCGCGGGTCCGGGATGATCCGGTACGGGTTGAGCGTCCCCGGCTCGGCGCTCATCAGGTCAACCTCCCGCGCGAACGGCCGCAGTTCAGGGAGCTGGCACAGACGGACGAGCGGCCCGCTCGGGTCGAGGATCGTGAAGGGCACACCCATGCGGGCCGAGTCGTACGCGATCTTCCCGGCCAGCGTGCTCTTGCCACCGCCCAGGGTGGAGACCATGACGGTCAGGCCAGAGCGCTCCTCGACCTCGGTCGAGCGCCAGGGGTGCCACATGACCGCGCGACGGCTGGCACCCGAGGTGTAGCCCAGGTTGAGACCCGAGCGGTCTCCCACGAGCGCGGACGCCGCGGGGAGCGCCCCGGCGAGCGTGGTGACGGGCAGCCGGCGCTGGTAGGCGTCGTTGGCGAGCGGCTCGCACGGAATGAATTCCCTGGCGAGCCGGTACTGGTCGGGGGCGCGGTGGATGAGGATCTGTCCCTTGAAGAGGCGCTCGACGCGCTGAGTGCGGTCGTGCACCTGCTCAGGAGTGCTGCCGGCGACGGCGATCCGGATCCAGCCGCGGGTCCGGGTGGACACACCGGCGAAGCCCTCGGACTTGACTTCGTCCTCGGTGTCGAGTCCCTGCTGTCGCTGGCGGGCCAGCTGCTGGGGGATGTCCACGCCGTGCTCCGCGTGGTGGCGGACCTGGTGGTAGATGCGCTGAAGCTGGTCGCGCATCTCCTTGTTGACCTCGTCGCCCTCGCGCACGTCGAAGACCGCGGAGACCTCGTAGGGAAACGGCAGTCGGTCGAGCCGCTGCAGCCACGGAGCGTTGCCGGACTCCGGGATGGGCGGGAGGGACATCCGGCCCATGGTGACCACCGAGACGAAGCGCTCGATGCGCCGTCCGTCCCGGGTGCCGGTGACCTGGATGTGAGGGGTGTAGGGCTCGGGCGAGGTCCACTCGGCGGCGTCGGTGTACTCGGCCAGGTCCGGGGCGTGCCACTGGTCGGTGGGCTGCGCCGGGGTGTCCAGCGGTGCGGGAAGGCCCAGGGAGAGGGAGCGGGTCAGCAGCCAGTGCATCTCGTCCGCGGTCGCCGGAGTGGCAGACATGCCGGCCGAACCCATCGTGCTGTCGACCTCCTGGAGGTCGCGGCCGAGCGCGTCGATCTCGCGCTGGGACGCGCGGAAGTACCGGTTGCTCTGGCGGCCCAGGCCCGAGAGCCGCCCGATGCGGACCCCGTAGTAGACCGCCTTGTCGTCCAGCGGCAACTGCGCAACCTTGAGCTGCTCCTCGTGGAGGTAGCGGTCCCAGCCGGGCAGCGGGTTAATGGTCGACTCGTCCAGTGCGCGGGCCCAGCGGGCCACGGGGTAGGGGCGGTGGGTGATGCGCAGGTGGAGGCGGCGCCCGGTGAGTTCGGCGAGGCGCTGTGCGTGCGTGACGATCAGGGCGTTGCGGTCGTCGTGGCTCAGGAAGCTCCAGCGCTGCGGCGCGGCGACGTACCAGGCGGTGACGGTGCCGGTGCGCGAGATCGCGAGGTTTCCGATCACGTCGGTGAGTTCGAGGCCGCTGCGGTGAGGAGTGTCGGCCTTGTCCGAGCGCCTGGTGGTGAGCAGGCGGGCCAGCAGGCCGCGGCGCTGCTCAGCGCTCTTGGTGGTGGGGTGGTGCTGGGTCACAATGTCCCCTTTTTGGTGTTGGGCAGGGCGCTGGCCGTGTGTGCGGCGGTGCGCAGGGGGTCAGCTGTTGTGGCGTGCGCGGTGACGTACGCCGTTGAGGGTCAGGGTGGTGCGGCCTGACCCCTTCTTCCGTGTGCCGCGGGGCGCGGAGACCTCGTGAGCAAACGTCACGGCCACAGCCTTGGCGGTGTGTTCGTGGTCTACGCGCTCCATGACGGTCATGGTCAGCCAGATCGTCACGACCAGGCCGTAGATGGCGGGCCAGGGGCCCAGGAGGCCGGTCCACGCCTCCAGGGCCAGGATCAGGAGGTAGAGGCCGGCGCCGATGCCGTAGGCGCGGTATCGGACTCGGAAGGGCAGGGTTCCGCGGGGCGGGCCGAGGAAGTAGTCGTCGACCGCGTACACCTCGTCGTCGGTGTGCATGCGCATGGTGGCCGCCTTACGCCTTGTCGGTCCAGATCCAGCCGGCCAGGAAGTTTCCGACGTTGATGCCCTTGCCGGACAGGCCCATGACGGCCAGGCCCACCAGGGCGATTCCGCCGACGATGAGTGTTCCGCTCCAGTCCTTCTTCTTGGCACCGAAGAGGATGACGAGACCGGCGATGAGGATGCCGACCTGCAAGGCGTCGCCCTTGAGGAAGGTTTCGAGCCCGGAGGTGCCGAAGGCGGCGAGTTGGACACCGCTGCCGCCGACCACCGCGGCGCCGGCCGCGACGGAGTTGTAGCGGGCGGTGGGTCCGTTCTGGAGCTGGCGGAGGTAGAGGCGCAGCAGCAGTTTCGAGGGGCGCATCTGGCTCGCGGCGCCGCCGGCCTTCTTGATGTGCGTGCTGAGTGGCATGCGGTTTGTTCCCTTTCGTGAGGGTCGAAGTCCGAAGTCTATGGAGACTTACGTGACTTGGCCCTCCATCATAAGGGCAACGGCGTTCGATGTGTGCCGAAAAACCGCGTTCGTTCAAGGAGTATCCGCAGGTCAGACCGTGACCTTTAGCATGTCTCGTGAAACTCGATCGAAGGACCAACTGACGGGGAGATTGTGGGTCGGTGGCATGTGGCTGGGTGTAGGCAAAGGCAAAGGGGGTGGGGGATGCACCGTGAGCGCCCTGGAGTTGGCCTACGCCGCCACCCGGCGATGCACGAAGCAGGGGAGGCCGCGACGGGTCGGGTACGTCGAGCTCGACCCCCAGGGCAACGCGACAGACGTCCTGGAGCCGGTGACGAGAGCGGTGGGCATCAAGGACGCACTGGAGATGGAGGGCGCTCCAGCTGGGCACGAGCCGCTGCCCCTGGCTGACGTCCTGGTCCCCACAGCGTGGGAAAACATCCTCGTCGCGCCGGCCGACAGATACCTGGCCAACCGCACCGTCAATATCTCCAGGAACGGAATCGCAGCGCTGAGAAACGCGCGCCTCTCGGGGGAGCTGGACGAGCTCGTAGACGATGTGGTGATTGACCTTCCACGCGATATAGGAAAGCTCGCCGCGACGGGACTCCTAGGAATTGAGCACTTCTACATCGCAGCACGCGCGACAGTATGGGGAGCGCAAGGAGCGGAAGAAGTAAGATACACCGCTCAACGGATTGCACAAAAAGGTAATCCGGAATTGAAAATCGCCGGAATCATCGTTACTGAATTCGATGATTCGAAGGACTCCAAACGGGTTCTCGGAGAAATGAAACAGCGCTTCAAAGAGAAGCTGATTGAGCCTCCGATTCCCAGGCGCGTACGTCTGCGCGAAGCGATGGAGAGCTATCACACACCCTGTCGGGAATACGGGGGGAGCGACTTGGAAGAAGTTGCCGACAGGTACCAAACCATTTACGACCAGCTACTGAAAAAGGTGGAGGGTGCATGATGTCCGGCAACGACAAAGAAGGCGACACACCACGTCGCAGAAGCGGGAAAGTGCGCCGAGAACCAGCCCGGATTGTCGAGCGCCTGGAAAGGGATCCGGTCGACGTCATCCTCGGCGCGACATCGCGACACGACATCCCAGCGCCCGGCGTCGCCGGACGGCGACAGGCGACAGGCCCCGCCGCGGACGACACGACACCAAGCGACAGGCGACAGGCGACACGACATCCCCACGAGCGACATGGCGACATGGCGACAGCCTCATCGGCGACACCGGCCCATGTCGCGACAGACCAGCACCCGCCGCCCGGCGACACGACAGACCCCGGCGACCCGAGGAGCGACAGCGACATGACTACCGCGACATCCCCGACGCCCATCCCCCTCCAGCACCCCGCAGAGGAGACCGCCCCGGCCGACAGCGAGCGGGCCCAGGACGAGCAAGCCGAGCGGGCCAAGAACTACAGCTTCACCCTGCCGCCCTCCCTCATGGCACGCACCCGCTCCGCCCAGTGGCACACCAACAGCCAGCCCGACGGACACCAGACCGTCTCGGCCATGGTGCGCACGCTGATCCGCGCTGAGGTGGAGCGCCTGGAGAAGGAGTACAACCGCGGCCGGCCCTGGCCGCCGGTCGAAGGCCGGCTGCCCAGCGGCCCCGGCCCAGAAGGCGCGGTCCGCGGTGCGCAGATCCGCGCGAGGAACCGTCAGCGCAAGGAACAGCAGCAGCCCGGCACCGGCGACGGCGCGTAACGAAAAAACCCGCCTCGGAGGGCGGGACTGCGGGGAGACGCTGATTCCTCAGATCCTCCTACGTGCGGTTCAGGATCAGCGTACACCCGCTGTCAAGCCCGGAGAGAAGGGGCGACCCTTCACCAGCAGTAACGACCACCAGGAGAATCCCATGGCACCACCCGACACCTCTGCCGGCATGGGCGACCGATCCCCGCTGCCCAGCATCGTCGCGGCCGTCCTCGGCCTGACGCTCGTCGGCTACGCCGGCACCGGCCTGCTCGACCGCACGGACCTGCGCCTGCCCATCCTCGCCGCGGTGGCCGTCCTGGCCGTCCCCGGCGCCGCCCTGCGGCTGTGGGTACACCGCCGCGCCCGCCCCGTGCGGGACCTGACGGCGGCACTGGCGCCCCGCTTCCGCTGGGACTCGCCCAAGGGCAAGGTCAAGATCAAAAAGAGGAGCGGCGGGCAGCCCACCCACATCCGCATCCAGTACCCGGCGACCTTCGCGGACGAGGATCCAGCCGCACGCACAGCCGTGCGCAAGATTGTCGCGACACGGATGGGTGCCGGGGTGGCGGCGACATGGGACGGACGACGTCGCCGCCTGGACTGCGTTCTCGAAGCGACACCCGAGACCGGCGTCATCGTCGAGAGCGACACGCCTTCGGAGACCACCGCCCACGACGACACCCCAGAGCAGGCCCGTCTGCGCGACAGGACGACGCATGTCGTCCAGGCGATCATGGGCGCCAGCGCCAACGTCACCGACGTGACGTTCGACGGCGACAGCCCCTGTCGCATCGAGGTCAAGTACCCGACGACGACACGTGACCTGTCCGCGAATTACCGCAACCGCGTCACCATGCAGATCGAATCGAAGCTGCCCGGTGAATGGCGCGACGTGTGGAATTTCCAGGAAGACAAGGCCGTATTCGAGCTGCGACCGCCGTTCCCCACCAACGTCCGCTACCCGCTCATGCACAAGATGCAGCCCTTCACGCTGCCCTTTGCTCTCGATGAGAACAAGGAAATCGTGTCATGGAAATTGGGCAGCAAGAATCCGCACGCACTGATCGTCGGCCCCACCGGTAGCGGTAAGACCGTCCTCATCCGGAACCTCGTCGTCGCCGCGCGCGTCCTGAAGATCCCCGTGGTCCTGTGCGACCCGAAGATGACCGAGTACCTCGACTTCGAGGACCTGGACGGCGTCACCGTACTCACTGACCCTGAGCACATCGCCGCAGCCATTGCACGCACTCATGACGAGATGATGCGGCGTTACTTCGACATCCGAAGCCGCAAGGCAAGGAAGGGCGATTTCGGCAAAATCCTCTTCATCCTCGACGAGTTCTATGTTTTCAAGGAGGCCATCGCAGACGTCTGGGCCGCAATGAAGGCAGCCGACAAGGACCTGAAGGGCAGGGAGCACCCGTGCCTCTCCCTGTGGCGTCGCATGGCTGTCCTGGCCCGCACCGCCCAGATCCACCTCGTACTCGGCATCCAGCGACCCGACGCCGAGTTCCTCACCGGCCTGGCCCGCGACTCCTTCCGGATGCGGATCTCGCTGGACAAGACCACCGCGGAGCTCGCCCGCATGATGTGGGGCGACGCCCGCGTCGGCGCCGACCTGCCGAATATCCAAGGACGAGCGATCGCCACCGGGGAGCTCGGCCCGCAGTACGTCCAGGTGCTGCGCCTGCTGACTCCGGAAGACGGCGCGGACTTCGACGCCGAGGACAACACCATCTGGAGCTGCCTGGTCGCCCGCATGACGCACGAGGCCGAAGCGCACGCCAACGGAACGGATCCTCTGGAGTTCCTCGGCCACCTGCGCACAGTCGAGTCCTACGGCAGCCGGCCCGAGCTCGACAGCGCCCCGTTGCCGAGCCTCCAGGAGGCGATCGAGCAGGCCAACACCTCGACGTCCACCCCCGCCGCGGAGGAGGGCGACGAGGAGGAGGTGGGCGTCTACGAGCTCGACGTCGATGATTGCGTCCGGCTCCCGGACCAAGACGACTTCGTCACGGTCCTCGACCTCCACTTCGGTGAAGACGAGGACGACGAGGACGGCGCCGGCGACGAATGGATCGAGATCAGCTATCGCACGGAGGCCGGTGATGAGGCAGCCGAAACAGTGTCAGCCGACGCGGTTCTGACGCGCAGGGTGCCCGTCGCGGCGTGATCTGCTGAAGCACGGACAGCGCCCCTCGTACGTCAACTGGTGACGTACGAGGGGCGCTGCTTGTGTGTCGGCGCCGGGGTCAGGACTCCCCGACTGAGAAGAGGTCGGTCAGCCGCTTCTCCTCGGCTTCCGACTCGGGGACCCACTTCTGGTCCGGGTCGAAGGTGTTCGTCCAGTGGTGGTCACCGCCGTAGCGGTGGGCGGTGGCGTTCTCGCCCTTCCCGCAGGTGTCGCACGGGGGCGTGAGCCGAGGGGGGTCGGGGAGCTTCTGCTCCTCGGGAAGGCGGCTCCACTCCATGTCCACGACGGAGTGGACGACCTCTTCCTTGGTCCACTTCTCGGGTGGGTGGGTGCCGCCGAGGCCGCCCATCTGTCGGTACAGGGTGCAGAGCTGCCCCTTGGTCATCTTGTTCAGCTCCTGGCCGCCTCGCTGCCAGTGCTGGGTCTTGGTCTCGGGCATCAGGTCAGCCTCTCAGGTGTGTACTCGTCGTCGGGGTTGTTTTCCCATTCGGGGCCGTTCTCGGGGGGCAGTTGTCGGCAGGAGAGGCAGCGTTCCTTGCCGTACTGGAATCCGACCCGACCGCCGCACAGTAGGCACTCGCCCCGCTCCAGGACCGAGCCGCGCCCGGTCCGGCAGGCGGGGCAGGTGTGGCCCTCGGGCCCGAGCGTCCAGCCGGACCGCTCGGCGACATCCTCGAACGTGCCGGGAGCCTCGTCGGCCGGCTCGATCTGGGAGGGCGGCCCGGCGTTGCCCGTGGTTCAGTCGCGGTCGTCGGTATCGGTGTTGGCGTAGTGGTGCTCGGTCGTGTCGGTGGTCGTGGTGATGGTCTCGCCGGGCCGGATGGTGATGGTCTGGTCGGGGGTGAGGCCCTCGGGGGTGGAGAAGCCGCCGTTGCTGAAGCCGAGAACGGGGCGGGAGGTCATCAGGAGCCCTTCAGTTGGTTGGTGCAGGGGCGGGACGTTGCCCGTTGGGTGAGCTGGAGGGTGACGGTGTACGCCATGAGTCCGACGGAGCCGACGACGCTGAGGTCTACGGGCAGCGGGTAGCGGCCGCCTCCGATCGCGTAGAGGGCGATGGCCACCGCGATGCCGACGAAAGCGGGAAGCACGCGCCTCAGTCGCTGTCCTCGTCGTTGGCGAGGCCCTTGCGGCGCTTGACCGGAAGCCCGGATCACCAGTCGTCCCCGACCCGGGGTCCGTCAGGAGTGTTGAGGACTCCCCTGCCGTCCCACAGGGCGTCGTCCAGGTCGTCCGGGTGGGGAGTCACGTGCCCGCAGTAGTGGCAGGTCGAGCCGTTCGGCAGGTCCACGGTCCGGCCGGTGCAGTTGGGGCACTCGCCCAGTTCGAGGACGGGGCCGCGTCCGGCGACGCAGGCCGGGCAGGAGTGGCCGGCGGTGTCGTAGCGGACCCATCCGGCGAGGTCTACGAGCTGCTCGAAGTCGAGGACGTCTTCCGCGCGGGTGGGGTGGCGGTCGAAGCCGGGTGCGGCGGACGGGTCGGCGACGGGTTCGAGGTAGAGGGCCATGCAGCCGTCTCGGTCGCAGGTGATGGCGTCGCGGATCACTTGGCGGCCCCGTTCTCGCGGATGCTGTAGACGGGCGCGGTGAAGGTCAGGCCGTCCGCCTTCGGCTTCCACCCGGCGGCACGGTCCGGCTCGTAGTGCGCGGAGGGGAGCACCTGGAAGCCCTGCTCGATCAGGCGGTGTCCGGCGGAGGCCGAGCGGAAGTGGTCCCAGTCGGGCAGGTCGATGCGGAGCAGCTCCACGGGCTCCGGGGTGTGCTCGGTCACCGTGATGACATACCCGCCGGGCTCGGTCGGGATGGCCTCGGCCAGGAACGCGCCGCCGGGTGCCTCCGCGATCTGCTCCCGCAGGGTCGGCACCTTCGGGCCCGGGGCCGCGGTCCCGCCGTACAGCGCCTCACGGTCGGTGTGCTGCACGAGCCAGTTCCGCCAGGGCGCGTGCTGGCCGGCGCGCATCCGGTCGACCCGTTCGGCCACGGTGGTGTGGTGGGTCTGGGTGACCTCCCCGATCTCCCGCAGCGGCATCCGGGGGCGCCCCTCGGGCCCCTCCTCCCGGGCGTACAGGATCAGTTCGGACTCCAGCGCCTCCAGCCGGGTACGCAGCCGCCGCACGTCCCGCAGCGCGGCCCACAGCCGCTCGCCGTTCATCTCCTCCCCGGCCCGCAGGGAGTCGACGGCCTGGATGGCGGTGTCCGTCTCGTCCGCCATGGTCCAGCCGTGCGTGTGGCCGGAGCGGAAGTGCAGCACGTAGGAGGTGGTGCCGTCCGCCCACCAGGTGGTGGCGCCGTTGCGGCCTCCGA
>NZ_CP191858.1:0-50318 GCF_050953795.1 Streptomyces kronopolitis | reverse complement strand
GCACAGTGTCCGGTCGTCTTCTCCAGAGTTCGTGACTCTCATGAGAGCGAACTGCCCTGAGGCGCCAAGGGGCGAGGGGGTTGTCGCAGCCTGCGGGGGTCCGTGCGGTTGAGAGTCGGGCGGTCGCTGGGAGGTTCACCCGCAGGGGTCACCAAAGCGTCAGCGGGAGGCCTTCGCGTTCAGCGTCCTGGATGCGCTGTTCGATTTGTTGAGGCGACTCGCCTTGGCGAAGGCCTTCGCGGATCGTTGCGGCGATAGCGCGTGTGCGTCCGGCTGGTCCGCGGAGATCTGCCAGCGGGCCGCCGGGATCGCGGTGCCGTTGGGCCCACTCGGTGCGGTTTTCGGCGCTGGTGCCCAGACGCAGATGGGCGGGGTTGGTGCAGCCGTGGGAATCACAGCGATGGCAAAGAACGGGGTCTTCCGCGCCGGTCCAGCCGAGGCGGGGTATGACGCCGTGCGACAGCTGAAACGCGAACAGGTGGGCGGGAACGGTGCCCCGGCGGGACTTGCCGGGAAGGCTCGCCGCGCGAAAGGAGCCGTGGCCGGTCGAGCTGACCGCTGCCAGCCAGGGCCAGCACAGGTCGTCGGATCGCCGGTAACGCTTCACCTCGAACCGCTCGACCACCGCCGGATCGTCCAGCCAGGCCCGCCATAGTTCGGCCGGCACTCGCGCGGGTTGCGGCGTCCCCATCAGCGCGAGCTGTTCGTTACCCGGGATAGCCGGGCGGTCCGCGTCGAGGCCTTCAAGCGGCAGCGGGACGCCGAGCTCCGTCATGTGCCTCCTCAACCCGCGCGGTGGCTGTTACCGACTTTGAGAAGGAGCGTAAAGGGTGGTGCTGTCAGTGGCGGTGGCTTCGTCGCGGGGGCGGGGCGGCAGCGCGGTGAGCGTGCCGGCTGCGGTGTGCTCGGCTCGTAGGAGTTGGTTGTCGTGGTGCAGGGCGGCAATGACGGTGGCGGCCGCGGTCAGCTGCTGGTGCAGGTCGGTGATTTCGCGTTTGGCCTGGGCCAGTTTGCGTTGCAGATCGTGAATGGTGGTGTCGCGGCGGGCCTCGCCTGGGGTCAGGGAGCCGTGGGCGGCGGTGTGGGCGTCCCAGTCGGCCAGCACGGTCTTGGCCCGGAACATCGTCGCCGGGCTGACGTCGGCTTCCTTGGCGAGGTTGTCCTTGGTCAGCCGACCGTCGGTGCGGGCCGGCTTGCCCGCGAAGAGCCGGGCCATGGCCTCGCGCAGTGCCGCTTCGGTGCGGGCGGAAACGCCTGCGTCGCCGGTCACCGTGGAACCTTCCGCAGGAGCGTATGGACGTCGGCCCGCTGCTGTTCGAGGGCCGCGCGTCGGCCGGCCGGCAGGCCGGGGGTGTCCAGCAGTTTCAGCAGGGTGCGGTCTTCGCTGTCCCAGATCGCGACGTGCTGAACGCCGAGCATGCTGTTGCCGCAGCGTTCGGGACGGCAGCGGTCGGGCAGCGGGCCGGTGTGTCCGGGCGGGATCACGGCGTTCTCCAGGCAGAGGGCGCCGACGGGGTTGGCGGCGTCGAACAGGCAGTTGTTCAACGTGCCGAAGCGGATGGAGATGCGGGCCTTCTTCAGCATGGCGTCTTCAACGGTCGCGTCGCCGCCTTGAGCGGTAACAGTGTCGCGGATCTTGTCGAAGGTGCGGGATAGCTGCTCGGCGCCGGGGCCGAAGCCGATGGGCCGGCCGGCCTTGTGGGTGTCGAAGAGCTCCCGCAGGTTGCGGAAGCGGGCGGCTTCAACGGCCTGGTCCAGGTGCTTGGCCCAGGAGGCGGCGGTGGCCGCATAGCCCTGCGTCGTGCGGTTCGCCAAGGCCCGCGCGGCGGCGTGCTTGAGCTGGATTCCCAGCGCGATCTCGGAGCCGGGGAACTGATCGGTGAGCATGCTCATGGTCCGGCGGAACATGTGCGGGGAAACCCGGCCTTCGGGGATCGGCTCCAGGCCGGTCAGCGCGGTCATCGCATTGATATGACGGATGAAGGCGGCCATGCTCTCGGTAGCCGAGAAGGTTTCACCGGGGTCGGTGCGGCTGCGGACGCCGGTGAAGATCCGTTCAGGGTGCGGGGTCAGCTCCTCGGCCGTCGCAATCGCGCGAGCGACCGGTTCGATGATCCACCAGTGCTTGACCGGGAAGTCTTCTTGGCCCTTGATCAGGGCGGAGGTGATGGCCGGGGCCCCGTAGTGCTGAACGACGGAGCCTTTGGTGATCTCGTGAACCTCCCCGTCGCGCATCATCGACAGCGCGGTGACGAATACGAAGCAGGCGACCCGCAGATTTCGGATCTCGACCTGGAGACAGCGCGGGTCCAGGCCCGGATGCCAGTGGCCGGTGCTGCCGTCGGGCCGGGTGACCGTCGCGTACGAATCCAGCAGACTCGCCGGCCGACACTGCCCGCGCGCAACCGCGGCCAGAGCGAGCTCCCGCGCGGTGGTCTTGTTGGTGCCCAGGGCCTTGGACCGGGAAGGATCAAAGCCGATCTGCCAGGCCAGCAAGCTCCAGTGGATGCCGCCGACGTTGCGGCCCCCAGGCTCATGGGCGTGATGCAACGGGACGCAGTGGCCGTCGTCCAGCCACCGGCGGAGACGGAGCCAGGACAGTTCCGCATCGACGCGTGCGCAATCGCGCAGGTTCTCGTAGATGCGGTTGGCTTCGATGATGTCCGGGCCGAAGCGGTCGATGTAGGTCCAGGCCGCGTTGACCAGCGGGAACCAGATCTCCGGCGGGATGACTGGGGTGACGATCTCCCGGGCCGTCTTGGTCCACGTCACCCCGGCCGCCGCGCGGGAAGACATGTCCTGCCAAGGGTCGGTGGGCAGGCCTCCGCCGGTCAGCAGCGGCCCGCAGCGGTGCAGTTCCCGCACCGCCTTGACGTGGGTCAGCGCGGTGTCCGCAGCCATCCGCTCCTTCAAATGCGCCAGGTAGGCGTGCATGTGGTGGTCTCGCCACGTCTTCAGGTCCGCCGACAGCCCCCGCTCGGCGGCCCAGGCCGCCAGGTTCCGCAGCGCGTTCAGCGTGAGGACGATCGAGCGCGGGTCGTTGGGGCGCCGGGGTGCGGGGATCCCCGAGGCCGGCACCAGCGGATGCCGCGGGTTGAGCTCGATCATGGCCACCTCGCGCGCCCTCAGCTTCCAAGGCCCCTCGAACCGGGTGAACATCAGCTTCCAGCCGCCCGGCGTCAGGTTCGCCGGCCGTCGCAGGACGCCGTTGAAACACCAGGTTTCGCTGTTACCGAAGAGCGGACTGCGTGCGTCGGGCAGCAGGGTGTGGGAGGCCAGAACCGGCTCGTCGTCGGCGAACGCGGGATGAACGCGAGGGCGGGGAAGGGGACGGTTCATGCGTCGAACTCCGCTCGTGCGGCCAGGGGAAGCTGAAGGCTCACCCCGCCGTCAGCGATGTGCTGACGGGCGCCTGCGATCTCCTGATCGGTGCGGTCGGCCAGGACCGCCGCCAAGTTGGCGGCGCTCTGACCCCAAAGGGTGTGGAAGTGCGCCGGGCTGAGCCTGCGGCGCATCGCCTCCAGGTGGTCGGAGAACAGCAGCAGCTGCGGCAGGTTCGACGGCAAAATCCACGCATTGCGGCATTCCAGGCAGCGAAGCGGAGCGACCGCGCAGAGCTCTCCGCGCGGGGAGAACGGGGAGTCGAAGGGGTCGCGGCAGTTGGTCACGCCCATGTCCAGGGCTCCGGCCCGCAGGTCCTCGGTCTGTTCGGGCGTCAGCCCCAGCTCGGCCAGGGCCTCACCGGCCGCCGCCTCGGCGTCGTCCTCCAGGACCACCGGCCCGGCGGTGGCCTTGGTGAACCACGACTGCTGTGCGGCGGTGATCACCTTGCCGGAGACGACGCGCAAGGTGGTGCCCTGCGCGTAGTGGCCGCGGAAGGTCTCTTCGTGGTGGTCGTCGGCGATGTCGGCGATGCGGCCGCCGAAGGCGATGGCCTTCTCCACCTTCGTCGACTTCCGCAGGCGCCGGACATCGGCCCGGCCCTCCACCTGTAGGCCGACCTTGTCCAGCCAGCCCTGGAACGACTGGCGCGGACCTCCGCTGGGGTTGAAGCGGCGGATGTTGATCTTCCAGATCTTCATCGACATCGACGCCTGCAGGAACAGCGGCGCCGGCCGCGTCTCGACGCGTTCCCGCAGCTGTGCGGTCACCTCCAGCAGCCGCCGGAGGATCACCGACACCTCCAGGCGGGGCCGGTCGGTGTGTGCCTGTACTTCTTCCTCCGTGCCGGCCGGGGCGATCCGGGTGAAGGCCCGGCGGCGAATCCGCCGGGCCCGGTGCTTGGTCAGCGTCAGCCGGACCCCGTTCGGGACGAACTCCACGTCGTCCTCACTCAGCCCCGTCAGCTCCTCCGGCGCGTGACCGGTCGCGGCCACCAGCAGCACCCGGAAAGCGTGCAGATCCACCTGCGTGGGATAGAGCATCTCCAGCAGCGCGAGGATCAGGAAGTAGGGCCGCATGCTCGGCGGAGGCGTCGGCTCCCGCACCACCAGCGCATCCAGTTCCGCCGGCCAAGGCCCCCGCAGATTCCGTGAGATCTCCCGCGGGGTAACAGCATCGTTGGCCAGCCCCCAAAGGAGGTTGGGCAGGCTCAGCCATCCGTGCTCGGCCGGGTGGCCGCCAGTGGCCGACAGGGCCCGCCCGGCGGCAAGACGCTTGTCCAGTTCGCCGACGGACCTCCATGCCGCCTGCACCAGCGCGGCCTTGTCCTTGCGCGAGAACTCATCCAGCTCCTGCGTGCTTCCCCAGGACAGCGCGTGCTGTCCGGCGGCCAGGCCCCCAAGACCCAGATCAACCGGCCGGTCGGGACACCTGCCCCGCCGGTTGATCAGCGTGCGGACCGCCGACGCCTTCACGGCCGGCCGTGTCGAGCCCAGCGGGGACTGCGACGGCAGGTCCCTCTCCCAGGCCATCAGCACCGCCGCCAGGTCCGGGGACCGCCGGGCCATGGACGCCTGCGGTGCCCGTCCGCGCAGCTGCCCGTCCGTGAACCGGCAGAACTCCGCGATCGCCTGCCGGTAGTTGCGCGTCGTGCCGACCCTCAAGCGCGAGAGCTCAACGAACTCCACCCACTCATCGCCCAGTTCCTCCGCCAGCTTCCGGCAACGGAAAGCCGCCGGGTCAAACAGGGACGGCCGAAGGGCCCCGCCGACGTCCGTCGCCATGGCCTGCCGGACCCCGACCCGAGACGCGGACACCTTCGGCGCCTGGTGGTGGAAGTCGCGGCCCCGCTCACCGCGCCGCGGCATGCTCCACCTCCATGCCCATCGACCGCAGGGCGATATCCGCGTAAGAGTCGCCGTCGGCCGCGCTCCACTCGGCGAACGCGGCATCGACGTAGTGCATCGGCTCTTCCAGATAGCGCAGGTACTCATAGGTGACGGCCGGACTGGAATGCCCCAATCTGCGGCCGACGATCAGCAGCGGATTGAACGCGATGTGATCGGCCACCGACGCCCCACCTCGGGTAACAGCCTCACGCGCCACCGCCCGCCGCATCAGGAAGTCCAAAAGCCGCAGGGCAAACGTGTGCCTCAGATCATGGAAGCGGTATCGCTTGGCCGGCAGCATCGGCGCCCGCGGATCGTCGCGGACCGCCGTCATGCGGTCCCAGGCAAGGTGCCGGATGCGGTCCCAGGACGAGCCGGTCAGCAGCGTGCTGCCGTGGCCGACGAACACCGCCAGCGGCTCCAGCCCGCCCGGCCCTTCGTGCACTGTCAGCCGCCGCAGTCGCGGCCCCATCGCCGACCATGCGAACTCCCGGCTCCTGCCCTGCCACTGCCCCCGCAACCGGCCCCGCGCGTAGTCGACCTCGCTCACCACCAGCAGCTCATGACGGCGACGCCCAAGGATCCGCGTCATCGGCGCCACGATCTCCGGACGCTCCAGCAGCACGAAGGTGTCCACCGACGACAACGCATCGGCCGGGACGTAGGCGGTGCGGCGCTTCTTGTACTTCGCGCAGGCCTGCAACGTAAATTCCGCCGGCTCCCCGGCGCGACGCCCCCCGATCGCCAGCTCCGGCAGCAGCACCGTCGACCACTCCTGAAGCCGCATCCCGCTCGTCAGCGCCAGATCCGCCGCCGCCCGGTTGCGGTGCGGGGCCCACCCCCGAAACCGCCGGTCCACCGTTCCGTCGAGCCGCTGGCCGCCCAGGCCCACATCCCGGAAGAACCTGTACTGGTCCAGCCCCAGATGTCGGATATCCATATCGCGACTGGTCCTGCTGGAAAGCGGATTGCGGTTGCCCATACGCAACGGCGACGCCCGACGGAAACCCTGCTCGACCAGCCACGCGAACAATGTGTTGATCACTGACGCCTCACGGTCCCAGGCGGCACCGCCCACCGGCTGATCCTGAAGTTCCGTGCGCGACCGGCGGTAGGCCACCAGGTCCGATTCCGTCGCCGTGCCCAGCTCCCGCCCCCGCTCGGCCAGGAACTCCAGCAGCCGCAGCACGATGTACGCGTACGGCCGCAGCGTGCCCTCCGGGTCACGGCCCACATAGGCCAGGTGCCGAAACCACGTACAGGCCGGCTCCACCGGACGCAGACCAGCGTCCACAATCAGCGGCAAACCGTCCGGCAAAGCCCGGTAGTCGAGTCGGCGTACAGCCTCCGCGCCAAGCCCGTCGAACACGGCCGACGGTTGCTGTACGCGGGTCCGGCTCGCAAAGAACAGATCCACTACCCCTCCGGCTGAGAGACATCACAACCGTGAGGGGTAACGACCTCGCTCATCCCCAGTGGCGCGGACAGGCCTGCGCAACGTTCTCGACTGAGAGCGTCTACAACACTCGGGAGAAGTCACACTCGTGACGGACCACGATGTTCGGCCGGCGAATCGGCCCGTGATGCGCTTCCCACATCCAGCGTGACGGCCGGATCACGGGAGACTCACGCGGCCGGCCATCCCAGATCTGATCAGGTGGCCGGGTCGCCCAGAAACGGCCGTACCCGTCATCTGCCAGGCTACCGACGAAGAGCCAACAGGCCGACGTAGTGACGATCTTCTCGCGCATCCGGACCCACTCACCCGGATCCGCCCACGGCGGCCGGTCAGCCGGCGGCCGCAGCGGCTCCGGTACGACGACCCTGCCGGCCACGATCGACTACGCCGACGCGGCCGCGCGGTCCGCCGTCGCCTGCCCCGGAACGCTCGCACCGTCCGTCGAGCCGTCCGCCGACTCCTCTCGGCCGTCCCCCTCGCGCGTCTGTGCTTGCTGGAGGGCGGTTTCCGACGCCAGCTTGACGTACGCCGACACCTCCTTGGTGTCCAGGTCGAGCAGCCCGGCCGTGCGAGCGTGACCGAACTCGTGCGCCGCATCGGCCACAACGGTAGCCGTGGAGAGTCGGGCCTTTTCCTCCGCTTCCAACTTCCGCTCGAAGTCGGCGAGCACCTTGAGTTCCCGCTTTTGCTGGTCCCGCAGTCGCTTCTGCCGATCCTGCAGCCGGTTGTTTCGCTGTGTGGTCATGAGGGCCATGGTAGAGGCGCGATGCCGCCTAACGGCAGTGGGTTGCGTGCGGCGCGCGGAATCGCGCGCCATGTCCCGCTGGTGGCCGGTCGGCGAGCGCGCCGACCGCAAACCGCGCGGGCATCGAGCACCGGCGGGAGACCGCACCTAACGGAACCACTCCCGGCCGCGGCGCCGATGGCGCCGCGGCCGGGAAGGCCACTGTAGGGCAAGGCCGGCCCGGTTGGTGTCGGGCCGGGGGGTGGCGCGCCGCGGAGCGGCACGACCAGGACGCCGGAGGCGTCCCAGCTCACGCGAGCGTGAGCAGTCGCGCACAGCGCGACAACTGAGCTCATCCAGCAGAGCATGGATGAGCAAGAGCCTTTCAGCCGCGAAGCGACTGAAAGGCAAGGAGAGCTCTCTGAGCTCTCATCGACCAAACGCACGTCGATGAGAGCTCAGAGAGCTCAAAAAAATCAGCACACCTCTTGCATCTCGCAAACGATCTTGAAAACCCGTACCCTTGCGGACATGATCGCCACCCCGAACAGTCGTGCAAGCGCCACTGCTTGCCCGCGCATCGGTGGTGAGACGAGGTGACCGTCACGAACCGTCGAGGGTCCGCCGGATCGGGCGTTGACTACCTAGAGCGAACGGTGATCAGCGGTGATCAGGCCATCAAGGGCCGCGACCTCAACGACTACTGGAGCACCGGCGGAGACACCCCCGGGCAGTGGCTTGGTGCCCAGGCTGCCGCTATGGGCCTTGCAGGTCAGCAGGTCACGAAGGACGCCGCGGATGCCATCTACAAGCACGGCGTAGACCCCACGACAGGCGCAAAGCTGGGGACCGCCTGGTACAAGTACGCGACGCCCGAGGAGCGGCTAGAGCAGCTGCTTGCCGCAGAGCCGGACGCCACCGAAGCCCGTAAAGCAGAGCTCCACAAGCAGGCGGAGCGAGCCGGAAACCAGACCGCGCGATCCTTCTGGGAGCAGGTTTATAGCCCGGTGAAGTCTTGGTCTGTCCTCTGGGCAGTATCAGACGACAAGACCCGGGCCCAGCTCGAAGAGGTGGAGCGCGAGGCGTTCGAGAAGGTCTTTGCCCGCATCGAGCAGGAGGCATGTTGGACCAGGATTGGCCCTGACGGAGGCGCCCAGGTCAAGGGGCGCGGACTCATCGCGGCTTCCTACATCCACCGCACGAGCCGGGCCGGTGACCCCGACTGGCATCGTCATCTGGCGATCTCCGCAAAGGTTCGTTCCGCGGATGGGCGTTGGCTAGCACTGGACGGGCGCCCGCTTCAGCGGATGACCGTGGCCTTTTCCGAGATGTATACGACGGAGCTTGAGCGCGGAATGGCCAAGCGATTTGGCATCCTTGCCGCTCCCCGTGAGGACACCATCCGGTCCGGCAAGCGGCCCGTACGGGAGTACATGGGCGTCAGCGTGAGCATGGTGCGACTGTTCAGCCAGCGACGCCAGCAGACGGAGAAGGCACTCCAGCAGCTCACGGGCGAGTTCATCGAGCGTGAGGGCCGCAAGCCCACGAAGGTCGAGGGATACGCCCTCGCCCAGGCCGCCGCGCTCGTAGGGCGCCCCGATAAGAAGCCCAAGAGCATTGGCGCCGAGCGCCGTAAGTGGCGGCGTCAGGCATGGGGCGCCGGTATGCACCGGCCCGGCCGTTGGCTCCAGTACGCCCAGCAGGCCACCCGCGAGTATCTGCAGGATGCCGAGGAGCGGGCCCCTCTGGAGGATGTGGCCGGCAGGGTTTTGGAGGTTCTGGAGGGCCACCGGGATTCATGGACCCGGACCAATGCCGAGGCTGAGACCATCCGGCAACTCACCGCGTCCGGATGGCACATCAAGGCTGGTGACGGGTTCGACTTCTTGGTGAACTCGGTTACCGATCACGTCCTGAATCCGGAACGGTGCGAGCTCATCACACCGCCCGAAATCGTTACGGCACCCAGCGCCTACAGGCGCGCGGATGGGTCGAGCATCTTCGTTCAGGTGGGCGCCGAGCGGTACACCAGCCACCGCATCAAGGGGTGGGAATCCGATCTCGTTGAGGCCGGCAGCCGACCCACCACGGTCACAATTCTTACCCCTGACCAGGTGGACCAGGCCCTAAACGCAGGCGACGCCGAGCGCGGCTTTGTGCCGACCGATGAGCAGCGCGCCGCCGTTCAAGGCGTGTTCGGCCGGGATCAGCGGTTGACCGGAATCATCGGCCCGGCCGGTACCGGTAAGACGACGATTATGAAGTTGGTCAAGGAGGTTGCCGACGCCCACGGCATCCAAATTCTGGGCCTTGCGAACGGGCAGATGCAGGCGGATGGACTGGCGGCCGCCGCCGGGATCCGGGCAGAGAACATCGCTCGGTGGCGCGTCATGTCTGGCCAGTTCGCGGCCGGTAGCGAGCGCTGGACGCTTCGCCCCGAAACGATCGTCATCGTCGATGAGGCCGGCCAGGCCAGCACCCCGGATCTGCACAACCTCCTCCAACAGGTCGAGGACGCAGGCGGCCGCCTGTTGCCGACCGGCGACCCGCGGCAGCTCGGTTCCCCCGGAGTCGGCGGCGCCCTTGATCTCATCGAACGGGCTGGCGCCTGCATCCACCTCTCCGAGGTACGCCGCTTCAGGTCGGTCGGTGGGCAGCTCCGACACTGGGAAATCGACGCCGCAAAGGCCCTCGCCTACGGCGACGCAGAGGCATCGTGGGAGGCGTACAACTCTCACGACCGCATCCACACGGGCAGCCTGGACGAGATGCTGCAGGCCGCCTATGCCGCATGGCAGCGCGACACCGCAGACGGCCTTACCTCCATCCTCATCGCGCCCACCAACGCCCTCGCCGCGCAGCTCTCGACATGGGCCCGAGCGGACCGAGTGGCGGCCGGAGAGGTGGACGACCGGCGCACCGTCACGCTCGAAAACGGCACCACGGCCGGTGTCGGCGACCAGATCGTCACACGGGTAAACAACCGCCAGATCGTGTGTGAGGACACCCGGCAGTACGTCCGCAATGGCGACGTGTGGACCGTGCAGCGGATCGAGCGGGGCGCCCTACTGGTCGAGCACGCGCAGACCGGCAACCGGGCATGGCTGCCCGCGGACTACGTAGCCGGCGGAGGCGTCGAACTCGGCTACGCGATCACCAAGGACCGCGCCCAGGGCGTCACCGTGCACACCGGGCACGGCATTTGGACCGCGGGCATGGACAGCAATGCCGCCTACCCGGAGATGACCCGCGGCACCTACACCAACCATGCGTACTTGGCCACGGAGGACCAGCTAGACCCCGAGACCGGGCAGCCGGCCGCGCCCATGACCGGCCGCCAGCTGTGGGCATCCATCGTTGCCCGCGACGGAACGCAGCTGTCCGCCACTGCCCGACAGCGCGCACTGTGGGACGAGGCCGAGGCCATCCGGACCCACCTCCCGGCCCTCCGATACGTGCTGGACGACCTCGCCGACAGCATCGCGCAGGACGCTATTCTGCAGCTCCTCCCCGATGTGGGAGACGCGATTGTCACGGCGCCCGCGTGGCCCGCACTGCGAGACCAGCTCAAGCGTTTCGCGGCCGAAGGAATCGACACTGACGCTCTTGTCGTAGCCGCCTCCGAGTCCCGCGAGTGGACCGGTGACATTGACGACTACGCCTCAATTCTCCATGCGCGGAACCGCACGATCATGGAAAGGGGCGGCGCACAGCGGTTCACCCGCACCGCCGATTCCGACGAGCCCAAGACAGCGCCGACGTTTGAGGGCGACCCGCAGGCCGTTGGTGATGACGTATTGGCCGCACTCGGGTTGCGCATGCCCGCCGCCGAAGGCCTCGCCCAGGACGACCCGCGCCACGCATTCGCATGGGCGCTCGCCAGTGCAATTCAGAACAGGGCAACCCACCTCGCGGACAGCGCGAAGGCGGCCGCAGCAGCCGGCGAAGGTTGGGCAGTCGCATACGGTCCGGAGCCCGAAGACCTCGCTGCCGCCGTTGCGTGGCACGACCGCATCCAGGCGGCAGCCGCCTTCCGCGATCTCGCTGACTACACCGGAGCCGACGCCACCGGACCGGCACCGACCACGGACGAGCCGCTGCAGCGTGGTCTGTGGCGAGCCGCCCAGCCGACCACGGACGACGACCAGGTGGCCGCGAATGTCACCGCGGCCGCGCGCTCCGGTGCGTCCTGGATGGACTCCATCGGCACCCCGCCACCCGTCGGCGACCCGACCCGCCGCGCGTGGATCGAGGCCGCGGCCGCCGTCCAGAACTACCGTGAACTGTGGGAGTTTGGCAGCGAATCGGCCGCCATCGGCAACCGCCCCACCGACCCCGTGCAGGCCGTTGACCACGACACCGCACGCGAGGCAATCGCCGCCTACCGCCTTGTTCAGCGGTACCCCAACCTTGCCGAGGCGGACGCAGACACCCTTGGCCGACTGATCGCACGAGGCGACGCCGGCGCCCGCGCAGCGAGCGAAGCCGCCGCCGCCCTCGCCGAGTACCACCGCGCCGACCTCGCCCGCACCGCCGCAGTCCAGGCCGCCGAGGACGCAGCCAACCGCGCGGCCGCGGCACAGGAGAGCGACGCTGAAGCGGAGCCCGCCGACCGGAACCCGGGCCGCCTCGCCGCGCTGCAGCGCGCCGCCAGCCGCGCCGCCGTCGAGGCCCTTACCGCCCAGCGTGCCGCCGACAGCGCCCGCAGCGAGGTGGAGCGCACGGCCCCCGGCGCAGTGAAGGCACGTGAAGATGCCCGCCGCGCGGAGGACGCGCGCAGGCTCCTCGCCCGCCGCGCGGTCCGCGGCGAGGACCATCCGGACGCGCCGCCGCAGCCCGACAACGACCCCGCCGGACCGCGTTGGACGGACCGCGCACACGGCGAGCTCACGGACGCAGAGCTTGTCAGCATCGCGGCCCGTGCCGTCGAGGCCGCCGTACAGATCGACGAGGAGCACCAGGCCGCGGCCGCCGCCCGAGGGACCAAGCCCGTACCGAGCCGGACCGCTGACGAGCTCCGCGACCACGCTGCAGCTCTCCGCGCGGAGTCGCGCACCCGAGCCGTGATGGCCCCAGACCAGCGGGCCCAGGAGGCCGACGAGCGCGCCGCCCGGCGTAGTTCGAGCGCGGACGAGCGGTTGCGCCGCGCTTACGAGGGCCAGCCGGCCGAACAGGACCGCCGCCGCCGGACCGAGGGCCCCGCCGTCGCCCGACCTGAGCAGGCCGACCGGCCGCGCCGTCGCACCGAGGCGCCGAAGCCGTCCGGCAGCCGCGCCGAGGAACGGCTCAGCCGTGCCTACGAGGACCGGACCAGCCCCGAGCAGCTGCAGCACGCCAAGCGGTCCAAGGCCCAGGAGAAGCCGGCGCAGAGCAAGCGGCCGCAGCCGTCGGAGAAGGCACCGAAGCAGGAGCCGACGACGCCGACCAGGCCGCCGAAGCCGAAGCCGAAGAACCGGGCAAATGCGCGGCTTGAGGCCGCGTACGACCGTGACACCGACCCGCGCACCGGCAAGCGGGCCGACGGACCCGACCGCGGAAAGCGGAAGCCGCCACCACCGCCACGGCGACCCGGAGGCCCGGCGATCTGACACAGAAGCGGTGAGGGCCACCCCGAACGGGGTGGCCCTCACCGCTGTGACGTGCGCCGAGCGCCTACTCCGCGAGCTTGCGCTCCGCCCGCTTCCGGTCGCGCTGAATCTCTGTGCGGGCATGCTCAGCCGCATACTGGCCGGGCCGGGTATGGACTCCGCGCCGACACTCCCGCCCACCTTCCTCGCCCAGGCCGGCCGCCATGCGCCGCTGGAAATCCTCCCAGTCCGAATGCCAGCGGCCCACGAACGCGGGACTACTGGCCTCCCGGTAGGCGTCGATCCGACCAAACGCCACGGCCGCGAAGTCGAGGGCCAGCCCCCAATGCAGAGGCCAGCAGGACGGGATTACCTGTTCGTCCCGCCAGCCGTACGCCTGGTTGTGCCACATCACCACATCGTCCAGCCACTCCCACACGGCACGCTCCAGGTCCCCGCCCAGCATCGGCAGATCCCACGGCCGCACCCGCCGCTCCAGAACCTCGCCCGTGTGCGGATCCGCATCAGGCTCCGGCTGGACGCCGCCCGATTCCTCGTCTTCCTCTTCATCCTCAGCCCTGATCAGGGCCAGCTGCAGGGCCACGACTTCCGGCAGCGGGGGCCACGGCCACATACGCTCAAGAGCCATCAGGGCCACTCTCCTTGTCCATCCGCACCGGCGCGGCGCCGGCATTCCGTTCGGCCCACGTAGCACGGTGCCGCTCCAGTTCGGCGAGCCGTTCGGCCCGTTCCCGAGCCGCGGCATCGTCCGCCTGCCGCCGGATTTCGGCGACCTCTTCTTGGATCTGTGGCCACTCCGGGGACTCCGACAGCAGCGGCAGATGCGTGATGATCGGCCCCATCGAGCCGGCCAGGAGCAGGGCCTCCCCCTCGTGTCCCCGCTCCGTCCCGAGCCGCTGAATCTGCCACCCTTCCATCACTGGCTCTCGGTCCGGCTGAGTGGATTGGGTGGCACGTTCCTGCCGACTTCGGCCGGAGCTTGTGGAGGTCTTCAGCACGTCACGCCGGCCGCAGAGCTGTTCGGCGTCCTTGAGGAATTCGACGTCTTTGCCGCCGCCGAGGATGAGCAGATTGTTGGTGTAGCCGGCCAACTCCTTTGCATCGTCCTTGCCGAACCGTGCCACCGCCGAGGCCCACGCCTGTACCAGGTACATCACGCAAAGGCCGCGGCCGCGACCATCCGCGACCCGCTGACGGAGCGAGGGCAAGGGCGCGATGTTGGCTGCTTCATCGAGCGCAGCCAGTAGCGGAGGGTCGAGCCGGCGGGCCGGCTTGAGGTAGGCCAACTTCTCGGCACGATCCAACACGTCCTCCGCAATGGCCGTCACGATCGGCGAAACGGAGGAGTGCGGACTGTCTTTACCAAGCAGGTAGATCGAGCCGTTCGCGTTCACCAGCCCCTCAATGTCGGTGGCCGTGTCGGTGTCCACGTCGAGCGACGCAATCACGGATTCATGCGCGAAGGGCGCCAGAGCGCGGGACAAGGTGGCGCGAGTGTTGCCCACCGTCCGCTCATCACCGGAGACCGCCGTCACGAGCTTGTCCGACCACTGTGGGCCGGCCCCGGGATGGTGATCGAGGATCGCCCGCGGTGCCGGATCGTTGAACCGGCGAGCCCACTGGAGGACCTGCCGGATACCCGCTCCGTCCAGCGCGGCCGCGTGGAGGAGGCACATCAGCACGTCTGCCGCTTGGTCGCGGTAGAACGATGCCGCCTCATCACCAGAGCCGGATTTCCCGGCACCGGCGATGAAGGCACGGGCGCGCAACTCCGCAACCTGAGTGTCGTCAGCACCGGGAATCAGGGCGTACCGCAGGGGCTCTTGCCCCGGCACGACCCCTTGCGGATCGAACGTCACCACCGGTCCGCGCCGCTTCCGGGCGCCCGCCGTCAGCTCGTAGATATCGGGCTTTGAGGACGTGAACAGTCCCGGCCCCGGCGCCTTCCGGATCACGTTGGCCAGGAACCGGAAGGTCTTTCCCGAGCCCATGGGGCCGACGACGCGCAGGCTTTGGTCATACGGGGAGTACAGCGGCTCATCCACGGCCGGCCGCACCGGGTACCCGAGGAAGTACCCGAACTCTTCTGCTGCGAGCTCCGCGGCGGCCGCGGAGTCGAGGGTGTCAGCGACGGCCACGGAGCGGCCCCCTTCCCTTGGTGGTGGTGTGCTGGACGGGCAGCGAGGGCCGCACCTGGGCCCCCGCGCGCCGAACCGCGGCCTCTGAGAGCCGTTCGCGGATCTGCTCACCGGTGGCGAATCCGCCGGACGGATCAACGGGCCGCGTGGTCGCCCGGGGGCTCTGCGGACCGAACTTGACCCGCAGGAACCCGGCGATGCACGCGCCCACGAACATCACCGCAGCCACCGCGACGAAGGGGCCCATCAGGCGCTCACCTCCTTCGCCAGGAGCGTTGCCGGCCGCTTCACCATCGCTTCGTCTGTGTCCGTCAGCCACTCCTCCAACCTGGTGCGGATGTGCTGCACCCGCCGCGGCGGTTCGGTCCCGATGCGGACCAGGTGGACGCCCTTGCGCAGGTTGCCCAACATGTCGAACACCGTCGCTGGCAGCCGGAACAGCTCGATGCACTGGCGTGCGTCATCGCTCCGCGACTGGCGGAAAATATGGATAATGTCAGCTTCGCGAACGAGTGACATAGCGTCAGAATCCGCCGGAACATCGGACACATGGTGAATGACGGTCACAAAGGACAGGCCGATACCGCGACCCCGCTTGGCCAGTGACCGCAGGATGGTGGACACGGCCCGGAGCCGGGTCGTGTGGTAACCCTCCTCCAGGATGATCACGCGCTGACCCGGGCGCTTGGCCCACACCGCCGTAAGGAAGGTGCTCACCAGCGCCATGACGAGCGCGAGCGCGGGTGACTCCTCCGCCAGCGCCGACGTGTCGAAGACCAGTAGGGGCGCGTCCAGGTCGAGATCCGTGCTTGTCTCCCGGTCGAGGAGCCCGGACAGGTCACCGTCGATGAACCGGCTCAGGTCCATAGCGAGCTCCAGGCCCCAGCCGATGACCCGCTCCCGGGTCACGATGCCCTCCGCCTTCAGGTGAGGCCGCGGAATGGCGTTCTCGCCCGGGTCGTACAGGGCATCGACCACGTCATGAATCGTGGCGACCCGGCCCGCCACTTTCGCCCGCTCCAGCGCCGTCGCGTGCGCCGCCCGAAGCACGAAATGCTCCGTCGAGCTGAGCACCCCGTGAGCATGCTCAGCGACCATATTCAAAAGCCGGTCCTGCCCCACCCGGCCGTCCCCGTCCTCAGCGTCGAGCGAGGTAGCCGAGATCCGAGGATCGAGCAGGTTGATACTCGTTCCGCCGGTCCGGCTGAACCTCACGACGTTCACGCCGCACAGCTCCGCCGCACGGACATATTCGCCCTGCCCCTTTTGATCCTTCCTGTCAAATACCGCTACCTGTCGACCAGTTGCTACCGATCGGATCGCATATTGGGTTTTCGCCAGCGAGCTTTTACCGCTGGAGATGTCACCCAAAATCACCACATTCGGACTGGTGATCCGGCCCTGCCGGTACAGCTCGTGCGGGTCGGTGCTTACCGGCTGACCGGTCTCCACATCGATGCCGGTGATCGGTCCGGCCAACGGCGGATGCGTGCTGACGATCGCCGGGTTGAGTGCGCCTGCCTGCCGCGTTGACGTGAAAATGGTTTCTTGATCAGCTTCGTACCGGCCCATGGACTCCAGGAGCCGATTGCGGGGCCGGGCCGGAGTCGGCGCCCAGTCCACCAGCTCCGGAACGTCCTCCGTCACGCCGTCGGCCGCCGACGAGGGCGCCGCCGTAGCGGCGCCCTTGCGGTTCTTGCGGCCGCGCCAGCGGCCGCGCTTGCCGACCTCGCCGCGCTGCTGCGGAATCGTCATGCTTTCACTCCCCTGGCGAGCGGCAGGCACGTCGCAAGTGCCTTGTGGTGTTCGTACGTTTCCCAGCCCAGCCGCGTGACGCCGCCCGATTCCGCCGCGCCCGTGACGAGCTTCCGCGCGGCGAGCAGCTGCCGGCTGTCCGGCGCTGAGACCATGACCCGCACCGCCGGGTAAACGCCGCCCACAACGGGCCTCATCAGGTCGTTAAGGGTTCGCCGGGCCGCGGTCATCGAGGCCTCCGTCTCGCCGGTGCTGATCTGCGACTTCTTCTTTGCGCTCCGGCTGGACGCGGTGTCATACGTTAGGCCGATACGAGCAATCTGCCGGGCCCTGACCTTGGGCACGAGCCGGAATTGGCTCACCACCGTGCGGATGGTGGCGGGACTGACCTGTGTCACCAGGTTCTCCATCCACCGGGCCCCGATCACGTCGGCTGGCCACGCGTCCCGGGGGACGTGCGCCACGGCGTGGTACCAGTCCCGTACGGTCCCCTCGATGCGTACCGAGTCCCGGCCCTTGTAGCGGAGGAAGTTGAAGCCGTCCGACAGGGTGTCGATGCCGTCGAGGCTGTCCAGCGGGTGATCGGGATCGTGCATGTGCCGGATCAGCGCGGCGAGCCGCTTCGGGCCCAGGACCGCCCGCAGCCGGTAGCCGGCCGTGTCCACCCGCCGGACCACCTCGCCGACGAGCCCGAACGTCTCTTCACAGATCGCCTCCAGGTCCATCGGCCCCATGGCGGCCGCCGCTCGCAGATGCGGCAGCGGAATCCGCAGGGTGGCGAAGGAGCGGTATTCCTCCGCGTTGCCGGCCGCGTAGCTCGCCAGCTCGTCCATGGATTTGCGCAGACGCTCCGGGGTGCCCGGCACGACCAGGCCCGACATGTGCTCTTGATACGCCGCCGGGTGGACCGGCAGAACGCGCGTGGCGATGTCGAGCTGATCAACAGGGATCTCTGCCGAGGCGAGACCGCCCAACAGCCGCTCGAACAGCAACCCGGCCGTATTGGTCTGCCGCACCGGCAGCAGGCCGTCACCCGCCCCCTGAATCTCGAAACTCACCGTCAGGTGACCGCTCGCCCAGGCCCGCCGCTTGTGATCACGGTGGTGGATGATCGCCATGGGCGCCTGAGGGGCGGAGGGCGGCGCGTAGGCCAGCATCCGCACCTCCCCCACCTCGCGCGGCAGGCTCTCCCCCGGCACGTAATCCGGAGCCCCGCCCCGGTTGCTGGCCGTGAAAGCCGCACGGTCGCCTACCGACCCCAACCAGGAGTCACCCAGCTGAGTACGCCGCCGGGAGATGCCCACCCCGGCGAAGATCACCACCACGCCCAGCACCAGGACGACCAGCGAACGGGAGGCGATCAGCGCCAGGACCCAGACCACGACGAACAGGCCCAGGGCAACCACCTGCCGCCCTGATACGCCCGTGAACAGGCTCCGCTTGCGGAACTCCCCACCAAGCACATAGGTGCGCTCATCGCTGCTCATTCGCCACCACCCTCGTTCATCGTGCGGCCCGCGGAGGCCTGCGTGTCGTCATGCGGCTTCTCCGCGGCTTCCTTCGCTGCCACGGCCGCGATCGCCACGCCGCCGCCGGCGGCCGCTTCACCGCCGCCGCCCTCAGCGGCAGCCGCTTCGGTGCCCTCGCCCATGGCGGCACCCTCACCCTCGGCGCCGCCGCCGATGTCGCCGGAATCGGCAGGAGACCCGCCGCCCGGCGCCCCGTCGGCGCCGTCGGGGCCCTTGTCGCCGCCGCCACCGGAGCCGGTGCCACCGTCGGAGTCGTCAGCCGCTTCGTCCTCGCCGCCGGCTCCCTCGCCGCCGCCCGAGCCGCTTCCGCCGCCCTCGCCGCCGGACGGTTCCTCAACGCTCTTGCCACCGCGCTCCGGCCCCATCACGTCACCGCCGGTCGGAGTCGGCGCGATCCCGCGCACGTCCGCATCCATGCCGCTTGCATCAGGCGTCACGAGGCTGAGCAGCCACCACGCAACGGCCGGGAAGGCGTCGAGCATGATCAGACTGACCATGATGAAAAGCAGCTGCATGAAGCCGGAATTCTGTGCGTGATTCCCGTTCACAGCCGAATTGAGCGCGGACCATACCGTGTTGAAGAAGAAGAACACCACAACCGGCATAAACATCAGTCCCCCGATGACTGATGCAAGCTTCTTGAGTGCGGAACTCCACGGCGGATAGACCCACGCCACGAGGACCAGCGGAACGAGGAGCCCCGTCAGCAGCAGCCCCCATTGACTAACCGTCAATTCCAGGAGGAGGACGACAGCCGTAATCACGATGAAGAAGCACATCAAGATCACGATTACTGTGCCGCCGAAGTCTCCCCAGTGCCCCGCCTTTTTCTCGAACATCCGGAGCATGCCGCCGATGGCTCCATGCCCCTCTAGCGTGCTTTGTGTGGCGAAAGCTGACATGAGCTTCACGGCCAGTTGCTGGACGCTGTAGAGAAGAGCGGGCGCCGCCGCGATGAGCGGGACGACGAAAACGACGCGCCAGCCGCTCTGCCGCAGGAGCTCGACGCCGGACACCGCGCCGTCCGGCCCTCCCAGCTTGGACGTGACGACGATAAGCAGGAAGGGAAGGACGATCAGCGCCAGGCCGAAGGAAACTTCATACTGCTTGATCCACCACGGCTGGTCATAAGCCGGAGTGGTGATTTTCTCAGCCGTGGACTGAATGAATGTCAGCAGGTAGGTGGACGCGGACACCAAGCCCTTTGCCCAGTCGCCCAAAAAGTTTTGCGGGTCCACCGCATCGATCGCCTTTTTGGCTTTCTCGGCAGTAGAGGAAATGTCCGCGGCGGTCTTGGCACCCTTATATGCCGGGGTCATTTTGGCGCCCTTGCAGATGACGCCCATAAGGCCGCCGCCGCAGTCGTCGTCATCATCAGCCTGCGCCTGCGGCACGGGCGTTGCCCAGGCGACCAGCAGCACCAGGCCGACTGTGAGCACGACGGACAGCCGCGGCCGCAGCTGCAGCGCGACCATGGTGCGCATCATGACGCGGTCGCGCACGCTGGCCACCAGCGTCCGGGCGGTCACTGCGTCGCCTCTTTCAGCTCAGCCGGCCGCGCGTTGGTGGCGTCCGAGAACAGCTTCCAGCCGCCGCCCAGGGGCTCCAGCAGCTTGGCCCGCTCGGCGTAGCTCGTCGCCGGCTGGCCGGGGTCCTGCGGGGAAGGCGTCGTGTTGTACGAGCCCGTCCCCGTCTTGGTGACGCGCCAGTCTCCCCGGGCCCACTGCAGGCTGACCTGCCCCAAGGCCCAATTGTTGTCGAGCGGGCCGGGGGCCGTGGGGTCAACAACGCCGCTCAGGCAGGGGTACCAGACGGTGATTGTTGCCTTGTCTCCGCTGTACGTCTCGGTCTTGTACGCACCCAGCTCCGGATGGCACAGGGACGTGAACCGGCGGTTCTCGTCCGGCTTGCCGTCGGCAAGGGTCACCAGCTGTCCGGACTCATTGAGGTTGTGCTGTGCCCGCCAGGTCTTGCCGCGTTCCTCGAAGTCCGGCGGTACATCCTTCTTGGTCAGATACAGGTCCGTCTGCAGCGCGGCACGCTCATCCTTGGGCAGGCGAAGCATGGTGAAGCTGTTGCGGAAGAGGGTGGCCGCCGACTCGATCGCGCCGGCCTCTGTGTGGGGGAAAGCCCGCGGGACACCGCCGATCGTCTTGGTGCCGAGCTTGCCGGAGGCCGTAGCCTGCCCCCGCGGCAGGCCAGGCGCATTGGAGGGCCCGCCCGGCGCGGACGGCGAAGCCGACGAGGAGCCCGAGCCCCCCGGCTTCTTCTTGGAGTCGTGCGGAGCCGCCGACTTGCCGTCCGGCGTAACGGCGAGCGCCACGACGAGCGCGACGAGGCCGACACCGACCGCGCCGAGCAGCCGGGCATTCTGCTTGCCCATGCCCTTTTTCTTCTTCGGCCCCTGCTGCTGTGGCGACGAGCCGCCAGAGCCGCGCTGCGGCGTACGCCGCGGAGGCCGCTTGTCGCCTGACGAGTAGTCCTCAACCCGAACGTTCACTGTGCTCCCTCTCCCCTCTGAGCTGATGTGCAGTTACTTGACGGTCGCGAGAATCCCGTAGATGACCGGCAGCGAGGCGAGCCCCACCGTGGCGGCCGCAGCGAAGAGGAGATCCCTTTTCGCGTCATCGAGGTTGTCCCCGTATCCGCCCTTTTTGGCCGTGCTCGCCTTGGAGATGGCGATGACCAGCTGATAGCCGGTGTAGGAGAAGCCCAAGACCCAGGCGAGGCCCAGGAACATGCCGACTTTGCTGGTCAGGAGGGGCCCGAACGGGCCGAAGGTGGGGGTAACCCCGGAGAAGGGGTTGTAAGCCAGGGTCACGCCGTCTACTGCGAGCGTGGTGACGTGGTGGAGCATGGCAGGAAGTTCCCTTTCGGTGAGCGGAGTTACTGCGGCAGGGGCTGATCTTGGAGGACACCGACCATGGACGCGCAGGCGTAGAGCCACGCGGAATGGGTCGCCGGGGACAGGTGGTCATACGCGACCACGCCGCCATCCGCCAATGCCGGGTCATAGGGGATGTGGTGAACCGCTCGGGTACGGGCGGCGAACATGCGGGACAACTCGCCCTTGAGGTTCTGGTCCGTGTGCGGCGACATCTCCCCGAGCACCGTCACGGTTTTGGGCTTGAGCAGCCCCAGGCCGGTTGCCTCACGCTCCAGCGCATCCAGCATCCACACCGCAGCCCCCGCGGTATCCCTCCGCACCGTGGCAGTGACCACCAGCAGATCCGCCCGATGCACCGCGGCGAGGAAGTTTTCCGCTCGAATGTTATTTCCAGTATCGATAAGGGTGAGTCGGTAGAAACGGCTGAATAGCCGGTGCAGCTGCCCGACTTCATCCCGGTCGATATGGCCGGTGACCTCCGGCCGCTCATCCGAAGCCAACAGGTCGAAGTGTGCTCCGCCCTGCCCGCGGACGTACAGGCCGAGGTCCCCCAACCGGGCCGAGGCCGCATCCTCAAAGAGCGAGATGTTGTCGAGCAATTCCCTCGCGGTGTTGAAGTGCCCGGCCGACCGGCCACGCTGACCGAGGGTGCCCCTGGTCTCGTTGTTGTCCCAGGCCACCACCGAGCCGCCCCGGGCGACGCCGAGCGTTCGGGCCGCCATCAGCGTGGAAGTGGTGGTTCCCGCGCCGCCCTTGGGATTGACGAAAACGATCGTTTTGGGGCCCATCAGGTGACTCTGCACCTGATCGGTGGCCGCCCGGTGCCGTGCCTCCGCAGGCCCCATTGCAGGGCTGATCAGCCCGCCGGTCAGCCGGCGGACGCGACGACGCCACCCCCACTGAGCCGGGGAGGCAGGCACGGCCGCATTGGTGGCCTGCCGGTAGGAGTCGAAGTTGTACCCCTGCTGTTCCTGCTGCGGAGCCGCGACCGGGTACGGTGCCGGGCCGCCCTGCTGCGGATACGGCGCCGGGCCCTGCTGCTGCGGGTACGGGGCCGGTTGCTGGTCGGCGATCAGCCCCGCGTACGGGGTCGTCTGTTCCTGCTGCGGATACAGCGGCGGGCCGGTTGGCGCCTGCCCCATCAACGGGTCAGCCGGCCCCGGCCCCGGCGGAGTCGAGAACGGGGCGGCCGGGGCCGGCTGAACGAGGGTGGAGGGGTCCGGAGGCGGAGCCGGCGAAGTCTCCCCCAAGGGCGCAGACTCGACCGCCGACGGTGCCGATTCCTGCGGCCGCTCATGTTCGGCCGCCGCCTCCTCCTCGACCGGAGCCGGAGTCACCGGCACGGGCCGTGGGGCGACCCGGCGCGTACTGGCCGGAGCCCGCTTGAACACGTCGGCGGTCAGCGGCTCCTCAGGTTGCTCGCTCACAAAAAACCTCCTCGCTTCACCGCGCGAGTAGGCGCACAGTGGTGATCAGGTGACACAGCTACAGATGTCGGACGGTTGGCGCACGGTTCGCGCACCGGGGCGGATGGGATCTCTCCGGTATACCTCCGCCCAGTGACAAGCCGCCGATGGCGAAGGAGTTGGGCAGTGCCCAACGACCGGACCAACCATCCGTGGCACAACCGCAGATGACGACTCACGAGACCGCCCCCGCCCACTCGATGACTAAGTTAACGCTACTCATCTAGCACCGCCATTGTAGCGCCGTCTATGCGTTACTACCATGGCTTTATGACCACGGACTCAGGAGAGATCCGGCACCATGTCCCGGTGACACGACAACGTTTGGCCACCTGGGACGCGGACCGTTTCAAACGGGCGTATCGCTCAAAGGGGCTGACGTTGGAACAAATCGCCATCAGGGCCGCCATCCCGTACTCAGCTGTCAGGAGCTACAGCGCAGGCGGCGCAAGACCCACGCCCGAGCGGCTTGGGGCCCTCGCCGACGCCATCGGGGTGAAGACCACTGACCTAGCCCCGCTCAGGCCGTCGCCGACACTGCACGAACTTCGGTGGCACACCCGGATGACGGTCGAGCAGTTGGCCGCCCAGGTCGGATACAGCGTCAGCCACACTCGGCTTGTGCTCTCCGGAGTCAGCCCCATCACGGAGCCGGCCCGCTGGACGAAGGCCCTCAAGACCACGGAGCACCAGCTCCAGCGCGCATGGAGGGCCGCGCGGGCCGAGTCCGAGCGCGGCACGGTGAGCCAGCAATGAGCGCCGGCAAGAAGGGCGCCATGCTCGGTGTGGGGGTTGTCGTCCTGCCGGTCATCCTCCTTTTCTCCTACGGCGGAGACGACGAGAACACACCCCGCATCGGAGCGGCAGGGCTGGACGTAAAGCAAATCCCTGCCGAATACGCAACGTGGATAGAAAAGGCCGCGAAGACTTGCCCGCTCATCACCGGCCCAGTCATCGCAGCCCAGATCGAAGCCGAAAGCGGATGGAACCCCAAGGCAAAAAGCCCCGTGGGCGCCGAGGGAATCGCCCAATTCATGCCCGGAACCTGGAAAACATGGGGCGTGGACGCGGACGGTAAGGACGCATCCGGAAAGCCGGATGGCGTTGCCGACCCGTACACCGCCGGCGACGGAATCATGACCCAAGCCAGATACGACTGTTGGCTAGCCAAAAAGGTGAAGTCGTACAAAGTCGGGGGCGATCCCCTACGCCTCACGCTCGCCGCGTACAACGCTGGGCCCGACAAGATCCGGGAATACGGAGGAATACCTCCCTACGCGGAGACACAGGCGTACGTAAAGAGCATCCTCAGCCTGACCAGCAAGTACACCGCAGCGACCGACGACGGCGGCGCCAGCGGATTCGGCGGCCGAGTCATCGCCGAGGCCATGAAGTGGAAGGGCACTCCATACAGTTGGGGTGGCGGCAGCATCGAAGGTCCCGGAAATGGTTTCGGCAAGGGCGAAGGAGTCAAGGGATTCGACTGCAGCTCTCTTGTGCAATACGCCATCTATCACGCCAGCCACGGGAAAACCCTGCTCCCCCGTACTTCGCAGGCCCAGGTAAGAGAGGGTAAGCACATCGACCCCAGCGAGATGAAGCCCGGCGATGTAGTCGGGTTTGCTCTCAATGGGGCAGGGAATTACGACCACATCGCCATTTACATGGGTGGCGGTCAGGTAGTGCACGCGCCCAAGCCGGGACAAGAGGTCAAGGTAGCCAGCATTTCTGAATTTGGGTCAGCACCCAAGGAAGTAAGGCGGTTCGGATGAATCGGAAGCTCCGCAGCCGCACAGCGGCCGCCGTCACGGCGGCGGCACTGGCCGCAGTCCTGACAGCATGTGGCACCACCCCCACCACGCCGGGCGCAGACGACGCCCCGCCCAAGGCGGCCACCTCCCCCAGCTCCGAAGCGCCGGCCGACCCCAGCCAGGACCCGACCGACGAGGCATCCGCCCTGCCGACCGGCGCCACAGGCGCCCCGCGCGGAGACCTCCCGGACCCGAAGAAGGTCAACGGCCGTGACCCGGACGCCGTGAGCAAGGCCGCCCTTACGGCCATGTGGACCGTGGACACCCGCTTTGACGTGTCCCAGCATGACGCCAGCCTGAGGGCAATCCCCTACGCAACGCCCAAGTACGCGAAGGGCATCAGGAGCACTCCCCCGCGGTCCGCGCCCGGCGCCGAATGGGCCCGATGGGCCGACCACCACGCTTACACCAAGGTCACGGTGTCCGCAGCCGATGACGCCGGCGCCCCGCCGGACACCGCCACGGACGCCTACCGCACGTGGACGCTCACGAGCACGCCGCACGGCGACGCCGGATGGACCGGCGACCCCACCACCATCACGGCTTTTGTGTACCTCACGCGCACCAGCAAGGCCGCGGAATGGAAGGTGGACGCCGTACAGCTCCAGTGACGGGACCAGCTCGAACAGCACGAAGGGGGACCGCGGCCGCGGTCCCCCTTCTCTGTGCTTGTCCGTCAGGAGGTCTCAGCCCGACCCAGCCGCACCGCGGCCGCCCACCGGTCCGTGTAGACCACGCTCGAACCACCGTCACGATCGAGCCGATTGAGGCCGGCCGCCACGGCGCCCAGCTCATCCACCGGTTCCACCCGCGCCACTGTCGCCGGCGCCGTTGCCATCAGCTGCACCAGGCCCCGCCGGGTTTCCCGCTCCCGAGCCTGCAGAGCCGCCTGCAGCAGCTCCGCCAACCCCTCCTCCTGCACCTCCGGAACCTCCGATCGCGCCGCCATCAGCGCATCACCCCCACTACTGACGCGAGGGCGCACAGTTCATCATCGAGCGGGGGCCGCGGAGCCGGCAGAGCCACCGGAAGGTTCGACAGACGGCCCACCGCGATACGTGTGCGGATGTTCGCGACACGGGGGCCCTCTGCCCGTTCGGTCACGATGCGGCGGCCACTGGTCAGTTCATTTACGCTGGCCACAGATCCTCCAAGCAGGATCATCGAGGCCCCGGACGAGACGCATTCGAGCCGAGGCCGAGTTGTGAGGGGTCGGGTTGCAGCCCGGCCCCTCTTCTCAGTTCCGCAATCTACTCGCTTTCAAGCGCGCTTGCTAGCAAGCGAGTTAGTAAGCGAGTCTGCAAGCGAGGGAGCTTGCTAGCGCGCTACGATGCGCCCCATGACAGGAGAACCCGAAGTAGTCGGCTCCTACTCAGAGGCCGGCGGGGTCACGAAGACGATGGTTGCGGTGTCCACCGCAGTCGTCTACGCCCAGGAGCACCCTGAAGAAGAGGTGTTGCTAGGCGATCTCGACCCCCGTGGAGCAACAACGAAGTGGACCGGTGCGCGGCCCAGCGACCGCGGCATGTCGATGGGGGCGATCATCGGGAACGACGATGTGGAGGGGTGGGCCGACGAGCTTGCCGTTTCGCTCGACCACGAGAAGGGATGGCCGAGGAACCTCCGGGTCATCCCCAGTGAGCGATCCCTCGCCAATCACGAGAAGAGCCCCGACGACCACGCGGAGCAGAGGCTTAAGCGCAGTCTCGTCGGCACCCGCGCGGGTCTGGTCGTGCTGGACTTCCCGAACCGTCAAGGGGGAGTCCTCACTCTGAACGGCCTCACCGCCTGCACTCGAATCGTCTACGCCGCAAAACCCAATGAGGATGGCCTAGACGGGGTGGACGGCGCCAAAGCGACAGTCCGGAAGTTCAAGAAGTACCGCGCTGAAATGGGCATCCAGGGTGATTTTCCCCGTGAGATGGGCATTGCGTTGGGCGCGGCGTACAAGGGTGCGGTTTGGACCCGTGATGCCCTTCGGGCCGTGAGCGAGTTCGAGAGGACAAGCCCCGGCATGCTGCTGACGCCCTACGTGGAAGACCGGACCATCGTCCAGGAGTGCAAGGGCGCCGGCGAGTTCTACGGCAAGTACACCAGTGGCCATGGAGTCCTCGCGGCTTACCGCGAGCTGACATTTAAGAAGGTTCTCGCATGAGTGGGCCTGATCGCCCCAACCCTCGCCCACGCCCGGACCCGAACGCCGACGAGGACCCCGCGGTTCCGTCCGGTGGCGGCCGGACGACTGCACCTAAGGTGCCCGCGGTCCGGCGAGCACGACGAGGCCCGGAACCCGTGGTGCAGCTCAATGTCCGAGTGTCACCCCTGATCGCCGAACTCGTTCAGGAAGTCTGCGACGAGCAGGGATGGAGTCAGCGGACAGCCGTCGAGGGCGCCATAGAGCGGGCATACGCCAAGGAGCTCCAACGGTTGCTCGCTCGAAAGAAGGCAAGCGAGGAAGCGAGCCAGCGAGCTAGCTAGTCAGCTTGCTAGCGAGCAAGTAAGCGTGCTAGCGCCGATCAAGAAGCAAGCCCCGGAGACGCCCGACTCCTACGAAGCGCGTCCCCAGGGCTCACCCACCGAGGAGTAAGGACCACTCCCCATGTACGACCACAGTAAGGCTTGGCTGACACACAGCCGCACAAGTGGCCTGATCAGGGCGGGGGACGGCCGATGAGCATCCCCACGACTCAGGTACTCGAATGGCTCACCGGCCAGCACATCGCGGCGATCACCACAGCGGTCAGCGTCCTGTGCATCGCGGTCGCGATCGCAGCAGTCCGCATGTGGCAGATCGTCGGCCCCAACATCGGGGGAGCTGTCACCCCGACGACTGGAGACGGGACCAAGGCCCGCCGCAAGCTGAGCGCCGGCACCCTCGCCGCCGTCGCCGCCTTCATCATCTGCACGAGCGTCAGCCTGAACACGAGCTACCGATTCACCGGTGACGCTGCCGGACTCGCGATGACGAGCACGGTCGAGCGTCTGCTCAGCTGTGCAGCCTATGAGTCCTTGATGGCGATGTGCGTGCTGGGTGCCCGCGAGCGCATGGCGGAGAGCAAGAGCCCCGGTTGGTTCGGCGGCGCGGTTTGGATCTTCGCAGCCCTCAGCGCCATTCCCGCCGGCATCGAGGGCGACGGACTGACGGCCGCCACCGCCGTCCGTGTCATCGTCGGTAGCTTCGGTTCTGCCCTTGCGGCACATAGCGCGTTGGGTCTGGACCTCAAGCACCGTACAGGCGCCGACAGCGAGGCGCCGACGGCCGTTCTGCTGCGTGATCTGCGAGAGCGGCTGATGGCCCGTTTCGGACTCATCGCACAGAACCTGTCCGCTCAGCAGATCGCGCAGGAGCGCGCACTCTCCCAGGCGGTCGAGCTGCACGACGAGTACAAGCGGCTGAGCGACGCCGACAAGGGCAAGCGCAAGGGCACCAAGATCGCCCGGAAGCTTGCCGCCGCCCAGGACGCCGCCGGAATCGCTACGGACGAGGCGCAGAAGGCCTTGTACGTGGCCCGTGTGGCACTGCGGGAGAACGCAACGGCACTCGTGATCAGCGAAGACCAGAACCCGTGGCAGGCCCCGGCGGCCGCCACCATCGACCAGTACGCCGCGCGTATCGCCCAGGTCGAGGCGCTGGCCGACGAGGAAGAGGCCGCGCTCCTGCAGCCCGGCACGGCACAGCTGCAGGCCCTCCCACAGCAGCGCGCCGAGGAGGTGCCGGCGGATGACCCGGATGCCTGTTTCACCGACGTGCCGCAGCCCCGCGAGGGCAGGGGCCGGACCGCGGCAGCACGCGGCCCGGTCGGCCAGACCGTCACCGTGCCTTGGTCAGAAGCCGATGAGGCGCCGGCCGAGGACGCGGCCGACAACGAGCCGACCGGTGACGAGGACGCCGCCGATGTGATGGATCTCGACAGCTACGAGACCAAGAAGGAGAAGTTGCTCGCCCTCTTCCAGGTGCGGATTCAGCCGGGCGACCAGCGGAGCACCAACGCGATCACGGAATCGCTCCTCGCGGAGCTCGCCGAGCGGGGCGTCAAGTACGACCGAGGCGCGGCCAACCGAGAGATTGGCAAGCTCCGGGAGCCTGCCACGGTCGAGCCGGCACGAGAGCGGTGCAGCGCGTGAAGGCACACGGGCACGGGGCACAGGCGACGAGCGCGCTTGTGCCCCGGCACACCACGGAGGGGGAGTTAGTGAGCACAGACTCAGCCGTCGGCACGCTTGTGCCGCGACCGCGGGCAGTTGGTTCGGCACACGGGCACACGGACGATTTGGATGCACGTCTGTCCGCCGTGGAGGCACGCCTCCGGCGGGCCCGGGATCTGCGTGCCATCGTCGAGCAGGCACGTCGGGCCGTCGCCGAGGCACACCAGGCGACCAGGGCGGCACAGGAGGAGGCCGCACAAGCGAAGCGGGAAGCAGAAGAGGCTCGGGGCGTGGCCGCCGCGGCACACGCACAGGCCAATGAGCTGCACCAGGAGAACCAGGGATACCGCGAGGAGTTCGAGCACCTACAGGCCGCGTTGCAGGAAGAACGCCGGCACCTCGCCGAGGCACACACGCAGATGCAGGAGCTCCGCACACGCACCGCCGCGGAGATCGGCACAGCACGCGCGGCTCAGCAGCGGGCCGAAGGTGCGGAGACAGCCGCGCTCCAACTCGCGCAGCAGGCCCAGCGCACGGCCCAGGAGGCACACGCCGCCGAGCGTGCCGAGCGCGCGGCACGCGAGGCCGCCGACGAGTGTGCCCGTGCCGCGGAGCGCAAGCGTGCCGAGCAGGCCGCCACGGCTCAACAGTGTGCGGACGAGGCCGCGGAGGCACAGCGGCACGCGGGGGAGGCCCGGCGGGAAGCCGAGGAGGCACAGACGAGGGCCGAGACCGCTTGTGCCGCGGCACAACGGGAGACGGAGGCACGTACAACCGCTGACGAGCGTGCCCGCACGACCCAGCGGGAATGTGCCGCGAAGGCCGCGCAGGCACAGCGGGAGGCCGACGAGGCCCGCGGAGCCGCCGCCGTAGACCGGGCCGCAGCCGAGGAGGTCCGCCAGGACTCCGCTGTTCGGATCGCGACGCTCCAGGACGAGGCAAGGGCAGCGATCGAGCAGGCACAGGCCGCGGCCGCCGAGCGGGCCCGTACGGCTGCCGCCGTCGCGGCCGCCAAGCCGGCTGCAGCTGCAGCCCGCCGCAAGGACGTTGTGGCGAGCACCACAAAGAAGCAGCGCGGCGGCAAGCGGAAGTAGCAGCGGTAGCCAGACAGCCGAAGGGCCGGCCCGGATCAGAAGCTTCGGGCCGGCCCTTGGCGTACCAGGTCAAGCCGTGCGCTTGACCTCAGCAACGAAGGCCGCGAAGGCGGACGGGGTGAAGGACAGTACCGGGCCGCCCGGGTCTTTGGAGTCCCGGACGCAGGCCCAAGCCGAAGGGGCGACTTCGGCGACTTCCACGCACTCGTTATTTGGAGCGCTGTAGGAGCTCTTGCGCCAGTCGAGCGCGGCGAGTTGCGCGGCGGAGGGGAGGGGAGGCGTGATCATTGAAACTCCTTGCGAACCGCAGCGAGCAGGGCGGCAGGGTCGTCGGCCGCTTGATCTTGTAGCCGATTGAACGTGACCTTATATGCGCCGGTGTCGGAAGCCGTATCCAGGTAGAGGCCGCGGGAATGCAGCTCCAGGTAGACGACGGTCATGGAGAACGGTTCGTTCTCGTCGTCACGCCCCAAGATCACGAAATTGCCCCCGCTTCCGGCCGCGCTTGCACCCGCCGCATACGGAAGAACCTGGATCTCGATGTTCGGACGGTCCATCATCTCGCGCAGATGATCAATCTGTCCCCGCACGACTTCCGGCCCGCCCACAGCCCAGCGTAGGGCGCTCTCCGCCAGGACTACCCGCAGCTGTAGGTCGCTCCGCTGGAGAACTTCCTGCCGCCGGATGCGGGCCTTAACCTTGCGTTCGCTCTCCTCCTGATCAGCTCCGCTCGCCTGGTACATCGCGAGAGCGTACTCAGGTGTCTGCAGCAGGCCAGGCACGAGCCCGCAGGCGTAGGCATGGATGTACTGCGCCACGCCTTCCAGGCTCACCAGGGGATCCATCCACTCCGGAACCCCTGGATCATCCAGTTGCCATCCATCGCTCTGGACCATCACCAGCTCAACAAGCCGATCACGCTCAGCCGCAGTTGCGCCGCAGGCGTCGGCGATGCTGCGGACCATGGGCACGGTGAGCCGGGCCGGGTGCCGCCACTCCATGTATCGCGCCACGGTGGTGTTGCCGCAGCCGGCCCGCTTCGCTACCTCGGTCTGTTTCAGCTTGGCACGGTTCATGAGAGCCATCAGGTACTGAGCGATCTGCAGGCGTGCGGCTGGCCCTGCTGCCGTAGTGGCCATGCCCCTCTACTCCTCTTGTAGGGCCGCCGTCACCCGCGGGTGTGCTGGTGACGAGTGCAATCAGCCCTGAGAGTACGCGGCAACAGGCCGTCTGCGCCCTCGTGTTCAGGTCTCACCCGAACGGTGTGGGATTCCCATGATGGGGTTTCCCTCTGGGGATTCCCATGCCATTGTGAGGTCACGGCACCCTATGTGTGTAATTGATCACCTGTGGTGATCCTTTCGGGGTGCCCTCAATCATCCGTCGATGAGAGAGGGGGCGCGCATGGCTGTCGGAACGCGCGCCGTACGCGAATACCGCGTAGGTGACCAGGCGATGCCCGAGTTACGCCGGCTGCAGGGAAGCGCCTGCATCGTGTGCGGCACGAGCCGAGGACAGCTGAAGCCCGCCGGCACCGTCCGCACTGTTTCCGCCTCCGGTACCGATCCCCAGCTGTGGGACGTACGGGCGTGCCTCGCGCACGAGGGGGCCCGATGAGCGACAACGCCTTTGGCCGTGCCCTGTGTTGGGCTGTGGCCGCCGGAGCCGTCGAGGCTGAGGTACGAGCCGCATGGGCCAGCGGCCGGGCGGTAGACGTGCCTATAGGGCAGCTGTGGGACGTGCTGCGGGTGACCGCCACCGTTGGTGTAGACGTGGTCCGGGCGTTAGACGGACGAGGGGTCACGCTTGGCCCGGTCCTCGCCGTCCCGCCGCGGGCGACAGTGGAATTTCTCGCCCCACGCGGCTACTGCGATCGGTGGCCGCCGCAACCCTCGGTGAGGCTGGTCAGCTCCGGTCACATCCGTTGGCCGGCCCCGGACATGACCCTGTTGGACGGCCGGCAGGCGGAATGCGGCCGCAGCTGGGTCGTGCCTCCGCTGATCACAGTGCCCCAGCACACGCCGATAGGCGAGCTGTACAAGGCGGTCCAAGACTCCCTCGCCCACCACATCGAGACCGCGGCCGCCGAAAACGCCGCCGAGGGCCGGCGGGCGGTGAACAGTGCTTCCCCCAGGCAAGTGCCCTCGCTGCGATGAGTTGCGCGAGCGGCTGGCCCAGACCGCCAATCCGGGCGCCAGCCTCAGCCGGGCCGCCGTACGCATCGATGTTGCCCTACACGCCAATGCCCATCCGGCCCCGGCGCCGACCCCTCGCACGCCGCGGACATGGACGCCGTGAAGAACGCCGTTCGGATCATCACGTTCGTGTGCGCCGCACTGATCGTCATCGTGCCTCCCATGCTCCACCGCTGATGCCCGCCGCCCCGGGGGCGGGACCGACCCGCAAGCACCACTGAAAGGGAACCGCCAGATGACCACGACCCGCTCACTGACCGCCGCGGTACTGGCCGTAGCCGCTGTAGGAGTGGCCCACACCGCCCTTGCCGAGCGCCGCGGCCGAATTGACGCAGCATTCGCGTCCGAGAACCTGCGTCAGCGTCTCGCGCTCGTCGAAGCTCAGGACACCGAGGACCAGGACCACCGCGCCGTACTCATCGGAAACTCCTGGCTCTCCTCCGTCGCGGTCCGCTACCGCGCCCGACTGATTCACCGCGAAGGTCTCGCCGACGTAGCCCGTCGCTTTATGACCAACCGCGCTGAGGTGTGGGAGCAGGTACGCGGACCCCGCTCGGGCGAGGAGCGTGACCGCTACGACCGCAGGTTCAACGCGACGTTCGAGCAGGCGAGCCGCCGGCGCAACCACCAGGCGGAAGCCGCCTGATCAAGCCCCTGCCGCCACCCACCCCCGTGAACCGGCGGCAGGTCGCATCCCAGAGCGCCACGCGCCGGGATGCCCAGCCGCCGCCCGGCAACCCTTCCCCCAGGGCAGCCGGCGGCAGCTGACGGGCGGGGGCCAGGCATGGGCGCACTGGCCCCCGCCCACCACCACGACCGGAGAGGACCGTACGCGGACATGGGCACCCAGCAGTACACACAGGACGGGCTGACTGTGCCCTATATCGCTTTCTGGACCGGCGAACGCGAGGCGCGGCCGCGTCTGCTCATCAGGCGCCACGGCAGGATCAGCCGCATCGGGTACGCCGATGAGACCCTGCACGAACTCGACGGGTGGGACGCCCTATGGGTGCGGCACTCCCTCGCCCGAGGGTCGGGCCGGGCCCGGTTCGAATGGGTGCACGCCATGCGCCAGCGGCAGACCATGCTGCATGGCTACTGCCAGATCTGCCGCGGTCCCGCCACCGACAGCCGCACCGGGCGTCAGCTCTACGTCATCGTTGGCACCGAGCCGATCCGGGAAGGCCGTATCACCAGCGCACCGCCCGTGTGCACTGCGTGCGCTCCCGACGCCATCCGAAGCTGTCCGCGCCTCAAGCGCGGCCACCAGGCCGCCTACGTCGAGGCCGCCACCGCCTGGGGCGTCTCCGGGATTCGCCATGTGCCGGGCACGACCAGGCCACGGCCGCAGGACCGGGGGAAGCTGATCGCCGTCCAGTACGAGAACCCCGATCTGCGCTGGACTATCGCGTACCGACAGTGCGTGCAGCTGCACGGCATCACGCCCGTCAACGTGCTCGCCCTCGCCGCATAGCCCAAGACCCCTGCCGCCGTCCGGGCGACCGGCGGCAGGACGCATCTCCCGGGGACGCGGGAGATGCACGCTGGCCGGCCCCGAAGCCGTCCGGGGCCGGCCAGCCCAGATCACCGTAAAGCGCCACCAACTAGCCCAAAATGCAATATGGTTGAGGCATCAGGCGCCACGAGGCGCCCCCCAGACCGCCGCCGGCTCGCATCCCCCGTAGCGAACGCCAGCGGCACCCAGGCCCCCGGCCGACGAGCGCGCCCCGCGTCTCGGCCGGGGGCCGACGCATGCCCCCGCCGGTCGCGGTTCGCCCGCCCACAGCCGGGGGTGACTCATCGAGCTGACTCGCCGTCACGAGCGGGGCCCGGCCCTATGGATTGAAATTGACGAAGGAACATGATTCAATTTGTTGGGCAGGAGGGGCTGCGTCCTCGCCCCAGCTAACAGCCCGCGGGCGGCATCCCGACGGGTCACCCGGCGCCATTCGGCGCCAACTCACCACCAGGAGAAACGCCATGGAATTCGCCACGATGACCGCCGCCGACCATGTCCTGAGCGCCCTCAAGGGCCGAGGTCACACCGTCGGCTGGTGGTGGGACAACGTCTGTGAGGCGATGGCCATCGAGCTGCACGACGGGAGTGTCGTGCACATCAGCGACAGCAACGGCAGCGCCGATCACTACCCCGTCCAGCACCTCATCGGTTGGTGGGCACGCCACTACCCCGGCGCCGCTGCCGCCGACTTCACCAGCTGGACCACCATCTACCAGGGCCAGACCGGCGGTGATTTCACGTCCGACACCCGCGCATGCGTCGCGGCTGTCGATCGGTTCATCACCAGCTACTGACCACCCGGCCGGGGCGGGCGGCATCCCGCCCCGGCATCCGGCGCCATCCGGCGCCCACCACCACCAGGAGAAGTATCGTGACCAGCCACGTTCGCAACGCCGGGCACCACGCGATGAGCATGATTGCTGCGCTGCTCGCCCAGCAGGGCGTCCCGTCCGAGCCCGAGAGCCATTGCCCCGGATACGCCGGACTCACCGTCCCCCTGCCGCACGGCGCCGCTGTGTGGATTTCGGAGGCCCCCGACGGCCCGCCTGGATGCGCCGCAGCCGAGTACCACCGTGGTGACACCGACGGCAGCGGCGACCCCATCGCGCTCAGCGAGCCCGAGGCCCCTGCCGCCGTCGCGGCCGCTGTGGCCGCCGTCGCCCGGACCATCACCGCCAACTGCAGTCACTGACCACAACGCACGACGGCCGGAGCGTAATCGGGTGGCATGCCCGGCTCCGGCCGTCCGGCTATATCCACCAGGATGTAAGCCACCGGCCATGCTAACGGCCTAGGACGGGCCCCGGCCCGCCCCGCCCCGGCGGCGCGCTGCTGCTCTGTCTCCCGGCAGCCACCCCGATACTGGGACCGGCCCGCGGCCGCCGACCAGGCCGACGCCCACGCTCTCCGCCCTCTGACTACCGAGCCGCCCAGCGGCGGTCACCACCAGGACCACAATGCAGATACTTGACGGCCGCCGGTACGAGACCCGCGCCGAGCTAGCCGCCCGCCACGGCGTCACGCCCCGCACCCTGTCCAGCCTCTGGGCCGAGCGTGACCACAACGACCACCCGCCAGCCCGCCGGATCGGCCGCGAGCTGCACTGGGACGCCGAGGAATACGACCAGTGGCTATCGCAGCACTGGACGCCCCGTCCCCGCCGCACACCCGCCCCAGAGGTTCCAGACGGTCTCGCCGGGCCCGCAGAATTCGCCCGCATCTGCGGGCACACCGATACCAGCATCATCAGCCGGTGGGTGGAAGATCCCCCGCCCGGCTTTCCGGACCCTGACCACCTGCACCCGCTCCCCAGCGGCCGGCACCGTCCCTACTGGGCGACCGACCGCATGCGGCAGTGGGCGCGGACCCACCCGCCCACACCATCCGGCAAACCGCGAAAACCGCACGCGTACGCCGGTGACGCCCGACTCGACCGGGCCCGTGCCCTGCTGGCCGAACACCCCGATATCGCGACCAGCGCCGCCGTTCAGCAGCTCCAGGCCGACGACGACACCGCCACAAGCCCCCGCAGCTGGACCGCACTTGTGCGCACCGCCCGCCGGCACCCGACCGCGTGACCTATGGCCGCCTCAAACCGTTGCCATGACACGTGCGCGTGACGGCCGGCACCAGGCCGGGCGCCGTCCGGCGGTCCTGGTTCCTGCCCGGCGCCAGGGCCGCCGAGAACGCCGGGGGCAGGTCAAGGACCGGACGGCGGCCGCGGCCCGGCGGTACCGTTAGAGACACCCGCCCAGGACCCGGAGGCACCATGAGCGCGCTACCCAGCCCCGAGGCGCAGCCCGCCGACCCGCACCGACTCACGGCCGGCCAGGGCCCGCAGACCGTACGCGAGCTCCGCGCGGCGTTTGCCGCCATTCCCACCAGCGACCTGGTGGACTTCAACGAAGCGTTGGATGCAGCCCGGCTGGATGCCGTAGCCGACGTGATAACTGAATGGCGACACGTCTGGGCCCTCCGAACGAGGCATGAGGTGGACGAGGCGATTACGGCCGCGCTCGCCGGCACCGTGCGTACGGTCCCGGCCGCCGATGTATTCGCCCGCCACGGACTCACCGACGAGTCTGCAGCGTGAGCGCGTGGGGGATCGAGTTCCCCGAGCGGTTAAACGACGAGTTCGCCCACCTCAGCGCGGGTGAACGCCGAGCGATCTACGACCTTCTGAAGCGGATCGCTGACGAGCCGCGCGCCGACAGCAGCACGCGCGAGCCGATCACCGCGGCGGAGCTACGGCGTGCCTTGACCGACCCGGCCGCCGACAGCGGAGACCGAGTCACCATCCTCTACCGCGTGCACGAAGAGACGATGACGCTGCAGCTGATCTGGTTCGTGGCGGGCCCCTAAGCCGGCGACTCAGCACACGAGCAGGCCCCACAGCGCTAGCGTGAAAGCTGTTCGGCCACCCCGGAGCAATCCGAGGCCCGACAGGCCCCCGCACTTGCGGGGATGGACCCGAATGCTTCTCGTTCGGTCCCCGCCCCCCGCAACAGCGGGGATGCTCCGCGCAAGCGGAGGCGAAGCACCTTTCGGCCCCTGAGAATCCCTCTCAGGGGCCGAAGTGCGTTCCGCCCTTACCCGGGAGGAAGGGCCCGGCGCGGCCGACCGGCCGGCCGACGAGGAGCCGGCGCGTCCTCGCGCGTGATGTGCACGGAGGCCGCATTCGCCGCTGCTTGCACGTCGAGCACCAGGCGCAGGCCCCCGGACCGGTGCCGAAGTTCCGTTGCTTCCCCCACGTGCAAGGCCATGCAGGACTGCAGGAGCGGCAACAGGATCTCCGCCACCCTCTCCCCGCGCTCCCGCTCATCCGTCATGATCCGGATTTGCACCATGATGCCCCTCAACTCGCAGCCGCTACGGCTGACACGCTCGCCATCTCCTTCAGCCGCTCCACCACGGCACGGCAATCCGACAGGGCACGGTGGCCGCCGTCGAGCGCCTGCCACCGGTAGTTGCCCCAATATTCGCTGTATTCGCCTACCCAGTCCGAATACGGAACCATCGCGTCTTCAATCCGCATTTGGGCCAGCCAGGCCGCCGCCGACTCCTCCGGGGCGTCATGCCCCGCGGCCCGGTAGTGCTCCGTCAGCTCGTACTGCAGCCGGGCCCGGTCGTACGGGGCGTTGTAGATCAGCAACCGCCGGCCGTCGAGCGCGGCAGTCAGCTGCACCAGCACCTCCCCGAAGGTCGGCGCCGCTGCAACGTCGGCGTCGTAGATCTCGTGAATGGCCGAGGCATCGGCGGGGATCGGTTCACCCGGGTTAACCAGCGTGTCCACCAGGACCACACCCCCGACCGTCAGCACCGAAATCTCCACGATGCGCGCCGAGTCGTGCAGACCGGTTGTCTCCGTATCCAGGATGACCGCGGACGGGTCGGCGAGCACGGCCGCCGCCCACTCCTCCAGCTCCCGCACCTGCCGCTCCCGCGCCTCCCGGGCCTCCCGCTCCCGCTCCAGCCGCCGACGCTCCGCCTCCTCCCGCTCCCGTTCCCTCCGCTCGTCGCACGGCGGGCACCAGCGGGGCCGCCAGGACCAGTTGCCGCCGTTCTCCTCCAGGGCGCGGGCGATCTCCTCATCCGTCGCGGTCACCCCCTCGCACCACCCCGGACACGTCCGCATCCACTCCCACCGTTCCCGCTCCTGGATGTGGGAGCGGATGGCCTGCCACATCCGGCACGGGAGACACCGCATCCGGGACCAGTAGTGCGACGTTGACCGCGGATAGGGCGCGACCGCCACCCGTCGGCACCCCTGACACGTCCGCGCTTCCAGCGCCTGCCGGGCCTTCTGCTCACGCTCCACACAGTCCGCACACTGCCCGTGCACTGGGCGGCGCCGCACGTCGCCGCACTTCGGGCACGTCCGTCGAGCAGTCATCTGCCGCAGCTGCAGCGCCGACAGCGGTCGCATCTTGTCCGCCTCCGCAGGGGAGTACAGCGGCGCGCGGTCGTACCAGTACCGGGTACGGACGTACGCGGCCGGCGCCTGCCCCGCCGCCACCTTCAGCCGGCGCTCAGCGAGTTGCCGCACCGTCATCAGGCCCGGCGGCGCCTCCCGGTCCGCGAAGACCGGCACACCGTCCACCTCGCCGATCGGCCGCGGCCCGTCCGCCGGAGCACGAGGGCCGGCGATCTCTTGTGCGAATTTCGTGCTCACTCTGCCTCCCGAACATCTCGAATGGAATTTCACGCTAGCAGAATATGGATGCCGCATCGAGAAAAAAGCAAACCTCCCTCAGCGATGCTCAGTGACGCCGAATACGCGAAATAGGGTACGGGCTTTCTTTAAACGAGATCGTTTTAATCCATCACCCTTTCGGGTCAGCCGTTGGGCCGAACCGGGCGAGTCCCTGGCGGACGATGCGGCCGGGGGAGTGCAGCCGTTCGGCCAGCTCGTCACGCTGCTGCCTCTGCTCCTCCGTGAGCTTCACGCCGGAGCCGACGAGGCCACGGCGGTCCAGCTCACGGAGCGTCTTTTCGCTGACCCGCCAGGACGCCGTACGCAGGGATACCACCAGGTCAGAGGGCAAGGCGTAGTTGCGTTCCACGAGAGAGATTCCTTTGCTCGCCCCAGGCCATCGGCCTGATAGCGCGAGCTCCGCCGCCTCCGCTTTCGACAGCGGCCGCCACGGGCCGGCGAGATCCGGCTCAGTCAGTCGAAGCCGCACCGCATCGGTCACCGTTTCCTCCAGCGTCGGCCAGCTCATCCCCGCCACGACGATCCGGGCGGCGCGCGGCTTTTTCCCTTCCGCGATCAGTGCTTTCACTGTCGCTTTCTTTTCCTCTCTTTGCTGCTTTGCCAGCTTGGCCAGTCGTCCGCCTTGAGTGGCGAAGATCCACACCGTGATCCGGGTTTTCTGAGATTCTTTCACGCGGAAATCTTAAACGAGATCGTTTTACGCGGCCGGCTCTCCGCCCCTTTTGACCGAAAAAGGCAGCGGCTACGGCCGGGGGCCGTCAACGTGCCGTTGCGCGCTGACGGGTGATTCGGCCGGGGCGGCGCCACCAGCCGTCATGGTTCAGCTTGTACTCCCGGCACTCCGGGCAGCGGCACCGGCCGTGCCGGTAGGCGTTCATCGAACCGTGGTCCAGCTTCGGATCCCGGCCAGCCATCAGCGCCTGGTCGAGGGCTTCGGCCCATTCGGCGCTGTACGTCTTGTAGCCGTGGACCTGTTGTTGCGTGGTGCCCAAGTCGGCGCACACGTCCGTCAGATGCTCGCCAGCAGCCAGCCGGACCACGAGGAGCCGGCGGACGCCAGCGGGGAAGCGCGCGGCCGCGGTCTTCCGGCTGTACTCGAAGTCTCGGTCAGAGCGCGCGGCGTGGCACAGTTCGCAACGGCTGTAATCGTGATCATCCGGCAGCAGCGTCGAGCATTCCCGACAGCGGCGGCCCTCGCCTCGCTCCAGGGCGCGTTGCGCCCAGTAGGCGCATCCTGTGCAGGTCTTGAGGTCATAGGCACGCCAGCAGCCGCAGGCGACGCAGCGAGGGACAGACATGGAGACTCCCGCAGGTTGAAGGTGAAGACCGGGCAACGCGCATGCTGTCGCCAGCCGACCAGCGACCCCAACCCGTCAATGCAGGTATGGGTCCATCTCCGGATGTACGGAGAGGCAGCTGTTCGGCGCGTATGCGCGGTTCGGTACACCTCCGCTTGCGCGGAGCCAACGCCCGGTTTCCCGGGCAGGTCTTCATGATGGCACGAGGAGCCGGCGGAAGCAGGGAAACGCAGCAGTCCGCGCGGGCGGGGCGGACGGTCAACCCCCGGCCCAGTGGTCCTATTTACACAAAGAAGGACACTGCGGACTACTGCCAAAAACATTCCCTTGCGACTCGCCGAAATCGTTGTACCAACGATCGACAGAAGGGATAGGATCTTGAGCTATGGCAGGAGTACGAGGAACACGCACGAAGCGCACCGGGGCATTTGACCCGGGCTCGCCGGTCCGCGCGGCCGCCGTACTGCAGCCCGATGACGAGGCGCACAAGGCGTACCGCGAGCTGATCGCCGACATGGGCGTCAGCGGCGCGGATGTGGTGCGTCAGGCCCTTTTGACCCTGCATCAGCAGCGGCGCGGTAAGTCGGCCGCCCAGAAGCGGGCAGCCCTCCAGGAGGCCGTTTGAGAGTAGGGGGAACAGCGTTCCCGTCCGGACTTCCTACCGTGACGGCCGCTCAAGCCCCAGACCCCGGGATCTCAGCTCACCGGTTGTGAGAGGCCCTGACGGCTGAGAGTCCCGATCCACCAACGAAGCACGTAGCCGCCGCTCGGACCGGTTTCCTAGGCCGGGCCGCGGTCGGGGCTTTGTGCGCTCATTTAGCACCGAGGCGGTTGTCATAGTAGCAAGGCGCCGAGGTGGCGGCACCGGTTTGCCTGCAGCCGGGTCTGTGTCGAGGCGACTTGTCGATACGGACGCCACCTCAGATGAGGGTTTTTTCTCCCGTTCTGTACGGGATTCCGCGGGGCTGAACTGCCCCGATGGCGAACACCCTGCCCGCAGCGTGCGGCAGGGCATTCTGCGCTTCCCGGACCTCACTACCCGGGCATGGTTTCGAATCGCGGCCATCCTGGACGCCCGCGGCGAACTCCCCGCGCCCGTCCGCCGGATGTGCGAGTTCCTGACGTACCAGCGCGTTGGCCGCCGGTCCGGTCGCATCGTCGGCCGTCGAGGCACCGACCACATCGACGGTGGTATGGAGCTTGCCGAGCGGTACGCCGCCCGCTACGACGTGGCACCAGACCGGTTTTGGGCCGACTTCCGTGCCCTGAGCATGAGGGGTCTTGCTGAGCGCATTGTGGCGCCAGCCCCCGGCCGCAAGGCCGTTTACGCCCTTGTGTTGGCGTACGACGCCATTCCGAATGATCTGCCCGAGGATCTGGCCCGAGAACTCCAGCTTCACGACCTGCCCGAGGCCGAAGACCCCGACGAGGACGCCGCATACGGCCGTCTGACGGACGCTGAGGCGCCGCAGTGGCATCTGCAGGTAGAGCCATTGAAGGAGGGCGAGGCCGCGCAGCTGCAGGCCGCGCCCCGGTGGGAGCACCCGGCCGCCAGCCCGGCCGCCCTCGCCGCCGAGGCCATCGGGAAGGCCGCCCGGCGCCTCCCGGAGGACGAGCGCCCCCACGATCTCCGGTGCCTTGCCGTCGCCGGCCGTCAGCCGCTTACGGGCAACCCCGCGTTCGATCTCAGCACTGAACCCAAAACGTTCCCCTATACGCGAAGGGGCTTCACACCATCTGGTTCTGTATCTACCGGTAGTAGGGGGCTGAGCTCTCTCGAAGGACTGGTGAAGACACAAACGACGCCTACGGCGGCACCTACAAAGAAGGGGGATCTTCCCTCCGGAGATGACCCTCGCGCCGTCGCCCAATGGGTTCTCCAGCGTGCATGGCACGCGTGGCGCCGCGAACTCGGCTTTGGGAAAGTGATTTTGACCTCCGGCCGCTACGACGCCGCTGGAGAGTGGCACAGCAACCCCGCATGGGATGACCTGCGGAATGTCGTGATGATCGCGCTCCGCCGGACGACCCCCACGCATCTCATTGAGATCCTGTCGAGCAGCGTGAAGGACGCCGCCGACGTGGGCCGACTCGCCGCATGGCGGTGCTGGAAGCTGATCAACTTCCAGCGGAATCAGGACGGGTACCGCAAGCGCCCCGCCGTTCCGGTTGGCGCGAAAGTCGCCCTGTGGGACGTGGCCAGCCCGGCCGAGCTCCAGCGCCACCGGGAACGGGCCGAGGCCGCCCACCGCGCCGATGTCCAGGCCCGCCGCCGCGAGGAGCACGAGCGCCGCCGCCAGGAAGTCGAGACTCGACACCGCCTGTTCCTGCAGCGTCTCGGCATCGACCCCGACGCGCGACGCGAGCCCGAGCACGTCCACCGTGAGCAGTACCCCGAGCCCGTTGCCGCCCGCGGGCCGGTCGTGCCCGAGGACTTTGACGAGCTCACCCCCCAGCAGCGCGCCCAGGTGGCCGCGGCGCGGGCTCGCGCGGAACGGGCCCGCAGGGGCAAGGCCCCGAGGAAGAGCCGAACCGCAGCTGCCACCGAGGCCCGGCAGGAGGAGAACACCCGCCGGCTCATGCAGCGACTCCAGGCCAGGACCACCCGTGACGAGCAGTGATGAGAGGACCAGCACCGATGCCGACACCAGCGCCATACGATGCCGCCACCAGCCCGAGGACCGAGGAGCCCACCGACATGCCCCACGACCAGGAGCACGCCGACGCAGGCCCGAGCCCCGAGGAGTCGTTGCTGATCGATGAGCTCCAGCGCCGCGCGAAACGGCACCTGGACGGTTGGGTGTACGCGACGCTTGACGCGCTGCTACTCGACAAGGGCCGGTTGTTCACGCCGGCTCCGTGGCCCGATGGAGGCGATCCGCCAGGAGAGCCGGGCCTTTGCTTCGTCGAGTCGGTTTCGTGGGCATGGGCGGCGCCGGCTGGAGACCTCGCGTACGTCGAGGGGTTCGCCCTCGCGCCGCGCGACGTGTTCGCCGAGCCGCACGCTTGGTGTGCAGCTGTAGACGGAGCCGCCCGTGACGTGACGTGGCGCGTGCCCGGTGTCGCCTACCTGGGCCTGCCCGTACAAGCCGAGGCAGCCAAAGACCTGATGTCCGAGCGCGCCGGCCCCCTGCTGTTCGGCGTCGAAGGGCTGATCACCCCGCTCGCCGAACGCTGGATGCGCACCGGCTTCCCTGACGAGCTGCTGGTGTCCGTCGGTCGGCCGGTCCCGCGGCTGGAGGCGGCCGCGTGAGCGAGGAGCCGACGAAGGGCGGGAAGCCCGCCGCGACCGGAGCCGTATCGGGCCGGGCCTACGTCCGGACCCGGCCCCGCGGTTACGCCCCCTGGAACCCGCGGCCAGCAAAGCGCGAACTCGTCGAGCAGATTCAGGCGATCTTGGACGAGTACCGCGAGTACCTGCCGATGACCGCCCGCCAGGTCTACTACCGGCTGGTGGGCGCCTACGACTACCCCAAGGACCAGGCCGCGTATGACCGGCTGATCGAGACTCTGACCCGCGCCCGACGCGCCCGCATGATCCCCATGCACCACATCCGCGACGACAGGGCCGAGGCCCGCGGCATCCCGTGGGGGTACGAGGACCCGGCCGCTTTTTGGACATCGATGAGGACGAGCGCGGAGCACTACGCCCGCCCGCTCGACCAGGGCCAGCCGCGGGCCGTCGAGGTCTGGTGCGAGGCAGCCGGCGCGCTGCCGATGCTCGCCCGGGTCACCGAGCCGTACGGCGTGCCCGTCTACAGCTCCGGCGGATTCGAGTCGGTAGGGGCGAAGTACGAGGCGGCCGCCCGGATCGCGTACCGCGGCCGGCCGACCCTCGTTCTCAGCGTGGGCGATCTTGACCCGTCGGGCCTGAGCATGGTGGACGCGGCCGCCGAGGACGTGGCCGCATTCGTCGCCGACATGGACGCCGAGCCGCCGACCATGACACGGCTTGCCGTGACACCCGCCCAGGTCGAGCAGTTCGGATTGGTCACCGCCCCGCAGAAGGGCACCGACCGCCGCGGCGAGCACATGAGCGAGACGGTCCAGGCCGAGGCGATGAGCCCGGAGCAGCTGACCGGCGTTGTGCGCGAAGCCGTCGCGGCCGCCGTCGATCTGCAGGCCCTCGCCGAGGTTCAGCGCCGAACGGTCGAGGAACACCGGCAGATCAATGACGAGGTGTCCCGCCTGCGTCAGTGGTGAGCGGCGCCGTAACGGTGCCTGCCGTTGCTCGTTGATGTGGTCAGAGCCTCATCGGGTACTGCATCTGGCGAATGGGGACAGGAGCTCACTCGGGTTGCAGCCGCGCGAGCTCCCGGCGAGGGCCGGTGCCTTCCGAGCGATGTTCGGAAGGCACCGGCCCTCGCCGTCAATCCGACCAGCGCCGCAACCGTCGGGTGAGCCGGGCGAGAGCACGGCGCAGCTCGGCGTAGACCTCCCGACCGTCGTACCCAAGTGGGTTCCACATGGCGACACCCCCTTTCAGGCGATCGTGATCGAGCGCCGCCAGCGCGGGTCACTCGCGCAGGGACGCCCGCATGTGCACGGTGGGGTTGTCCGCCCAGGGCAACAGGTCGAGCCCGTACCGGGCGAGGGCTTTGGAGCCCGGCACGAACCGGGCCGCGCGTTCGATGACGTGCCGGGGCATGCCGATGCGCTCCAGGTGGCGGACCAGACCCCGACGCATCGAGTGCCCGGTGTACCGCGGCAGCCGGCGCCGCAGCGCTCGCCGGCGCACCCGCCGGGACACGCGGATCTCCTCGCGCTGCGCGTCGTTCTCCGCGGCCGCCAGCTCCGCCCGCTCCGCCGCGGTGCTCAGCAACTCCTTTTCCGAAGTGGTGAGTTCCCGCACCAGGTCGGCCGCCCTCGCGCACGTGGCGATCAAGTTCCGGATGGTGCGCGCTCCGATGCCGGCCGCCTGTCGCTTGTCGTCCGGCTGCCGGCCGGCGCATTTGCCGGTGCCGCCGAGACGGCCCCACCGGTCGATGCGCCGCAGCAGCGGGCCGGTGTGCGCGAGGCCGTGCCCGTCGAGCACGGCCATCCACTCCCGCCAGGCCCGCACCGGGCACAGGTCGGCATCCGCCGCGCTCTGCTCCACCAGGCGCACGATGTCCCGCCGCCGGCCGTGCACGTTGGTCTTGCTGCGACGTACCACGATCTCCAGCGCCGCGAGTTCGACCGCCGGCCCGCCGGTGGGGTCGGGTACCCGGGCGGTGTCCTCGCGCACGTCGAGCACACCGAGCGCGCCCGGTTCGCAGGAGCGGCCCGCCATGTACCAGTCCAGCAGCAGCGCGAACGCGTCGCGGCGGCCGCGGTCCGTCGAGCGGTCGAGGGTGGCGACCATGGCGCGCAGGTTCTCCCGGGTGCACTCGGTGGACTGCAGCGCGTCGCCCGGGTCATCCGGGTCGGTCGCTTCCTCCACCGCGCGGCTGTCGAGAACCCCTTGGATCAGGTATCGGTCCTGATCGTTGAGCGGCCGGCCGTTGACCGCGAGCAGGTTCGCCAGCGTCGAGGCGTACGCCGCGATGGTGGCGGCCGGATGGCGCAGCCGGGCCAGGTGCGCGCAGTAGTCCGGCACCGTGCCGGGGTCGGCCGGCACCCGGCCGCGCTCCCCGCACCACTCCAGGAAGAGGCCCGTACGGGATTCGCGGCCGCGCCGGGTGTTCGCCGGGGTGGCCAGCTCGAAGCGCCGCGCGGTGTCCGCGTCGATCTCGTACCCGGCCGGGGTCATCACCCGGCCCGCATCGGCGGCCGCGGTGAACTGCACCGGCAACAGCCGCGCGGCGCCGTCCGCCGAGGCGGTCACCGTGGGCATGCTCGTCACGAGCGCCGCCCGGCACGGGCGGTGACGAGGACGCGCAGCGAGATGACCCAGCACGCGCCGATGAGCAGCCCGATCAGGCCGCCGACGCCGAGCGAGGCGAAGACCTCGCGCACGGAGCGGTCGGAGCGGCCGGTGACCCCGAGGACGGCCCACACCGCCGGGAGGGCCGCCATCAGCGCCCCGCCGAGAAGCGGCAGGTACAGCCGTTCCAGATTCCCGCGGGTGTCGCGGTCCCGCAGGATTCGCGCCGCCTGGACCACGGTGAACAGCACGATGACCCCCGGGTACCAGGGGCTGAAGACCACGGACTCAAGGACTCCCATTTGGTCAGCGTCCTTCCCGGTCGGGTGCGGCCCACTCGTCCGGCCAGCCGTCCCGCTCCTGGGTGAACACCCCGGGCGGTACCTCCATGTTGGCCAGCAGACCGGGCACCTTGCTGCCGGCGACGAGCCCGCGCAGGTACTCCACGTCCGTGGTGAGCTTCGTGACGCGCCGCCCGAAAGCGTCGGTCGCCATGATGATGCCGTACCCGCCGTCCACCGCCGGGAGGCCGGCGGCCGCGCACCAGGCGGTGTACTGGTCGCGGCCGCCGAGGTCCGCCGCGGTGGCGAAGGCGAATTCGCGTGCGGTGCTCATCCGAGGTGTCCCCTCCCGCCGGCCGAGCTACGGCCGTTACTTAACGTGTCGGCCGCAGACTATCAGTGATTTCCGACTCTGTGAGGGAATCGGAAATCAGCACGCCGGCTCTGTCGGAACCGCTATGACATGACCACGACATAGCGCCAGCAACTCGGCGGTGCGACCGCCGACGAGCGCGCCGACCGCCGCGGCGGTATTCCGCCCCAATTCGGCGACGAAACAGCGCGATCTCTCGGCAGAATCCGACGTTTCCACAGGTCAGCGCTATTCACGGCATGCCGTGACATCCCCCTGATTCGTTGTGTTTTGTTTCGTCATTTCGTTTTGTTTCGTTCTGTTTTAGGGTACGATACTAAACGTAAGTCGGTATCGAGGGAATGAAGGTTCGAAATGCCGCAGTCGGTCACGCCGCGCGCCGTCCATGCCCCCGACCGGACCGCCGTTGAGCCCGCACGCGAGCCGACCGCGGCCGCGAAGCCCAGCAACAAGCAGCCGGCGTACGAGCAGACCGCCATCAGCGCCGCCGGGCCCGGCATCATCGGCCCCGGCACGCGGGTCGAGTACGTCGACCAGAGCCGCCGGTGGAGGCGCAAGCACGAGAGCTACGGCGTGCTCGTGTCGATCGGCCGTACGTGCGTGACCTGGAAGCCGGGCCGGAGCGGACGCGGCCGCACGCTCCGCACACCGCTCCATGAGATGCGCGTGGACTTCTGCGGGCACGAGGTCGCCGACATCGACCCTCGCCACCCGTCGAGTTACCGCCACTGGTCGCGCTGGACGCTCGCCGAACACCTGCAGTTCCGCCGCCGCGGTGCACAGCCGACCGGCGAGCAGACCGCCAGTAGCCCGCAGGGCACCCCCGCACCCGCTCAGGAGGCGGAACAGCTCACCCTGTTCGCCGTCGAGCCGGAGAACGCGCCTCACGGGCTCCAGGAGGCTCCCACAGGCCCGCTCGTGGTCATCCCGTGCTCCGCAGGCAAGTTGGACCGTCCGGCGCCCGCAGGCGAGCTCTACACCGGCTCGTATCACGCCGCATGCCGCCGGGCCGCGGACGCGCTCACCGCCGCCGGCGGCACCGTCCTAATCCTCAGCGCCCGTCACGGGCTGCTCCGGCTGGACGACATGACCGCGCCGTACAACACGCGGATGGGCGAGCCCGGCAGCATCACCGCGGCCGAGCTCCGCGCCCAGGCCCGGCGCATGGGTATCGCCGACGCCGATACCGTGACGATCCTCGCCGGCGCCGCGTACGCCGCGGCCGCACAGGCCGTCTGGCCCAACGCTGCTACCCCGCTCGCCGGCACCCGTGGAATCGGCCAGCAGCGGGCCCGACTCGCCGCCCTCGCCCGCACCCAGTTCTCCACCGCCGCCTAACCGACCAGGAGCCGCCAAGATGACCGAGCAGACCACCGAGCCACAGGCCGACGCCGCCGCCCCGGGCACGTGCCGTTTCCCCGGATGCGAGGAGCCCCGCGAACAGGCCACGACGCCCGGCCGGCCCCCCGCCTACTGCGCCAACCCCGACCACAACCGGACCACCGCCTACAAGCGCCGCATGGAGCTCCAGCAGCAGGAGAACCAGGCAGCTGCACAGGCGAACCCGGCAGACCAGCTGGAGGGGCGCCCCGTTGCACTCTCCGAGAGGCGCACGCGTGATCTGCTGCCGAGCGCCCAGGCACTCGCCGAACGGCTCACCGTCACGTTCACCGAACTGTCCGCGCAGTTGGCCACCTTGAGCGATCCGGGCGCGGCCGCCGCGCAGATCGAAACGGTGCAGGCCGAAGCCGCGCAGAAGGTAGCCAATGCGGAAGCCGCACGGGCGACCGCCGTACGCGAGGCGACCGAGGCCGGCGAACTGCAGGCGGAGGCGGAGGCGGCCGCGGAGGACGCGACCGGCACCGCCAAGAAGGCGACCGAGGCAGCACGCCAGGCACAGCACGAGGCGGAGACGGCACGCGGCGCGGCCGCAGTGGACCGCGCCACGGCCGAGCAGATCCGCCAGGACACCCCCGTTCGGATCGCGACGCTCCAGGACGAGGCACGACGCCAGATCCAGCAAGCGCAGAAGGAGGCCGCCACCCACGTCGAGGCGATCAAAGCTGAGGCCGCCGAGGAGGTCAAGCAGGCCCGCGCGACGGCCGAGGAGACCACCCGCCGTCAGGTCGAGGCAGTACGAGCCGAGGCCGCCGAGGAGATCAAGAAGACCCGCGAGACCGCCGAGGAAGAGGTAACCCGTCAGGTCGAGGCCGCTCGTACGAAGGCTGACGCCGAGGTCAAGCGCGTCGAGAAGCGCGCAGAGGACGCGGTGAAGAAGGCGGAGGCCGCGAAGGCCACCGCCATCAGCGACGCCGAGGGCATGCGCAAGGAGCGTGACACCGCACAGAGCACGGCCAGCACCGCGACCAGCCGCGCGGAGTTCTTGGAAGACCAGCACCGCCGACTCACTGAGCAGCACGACAAGGACCGAGAGGACTGGCGGAGCGAACTCGCCAACGCCAGGAAGTCCGGCGAGGCCCAAGCCCAGCTCGTGAACAACGAGCGCGAGGAAGCCAGGAAGGCCCGCGGCGAAGCGGATCAGCTCCGGCGTGAACTTGCCGAGCTCCGGCGCCAGCTCACCCAGCCGCCCGCCGACGCCCAGCAGGCCGACCCCGCACCGCAAGCCACCACCGACGAGCCGGGAAGGACGAAGAGGAAGCGATAAGGACGGGGGAAAGACGAAGAGGAAGCGATAAGGACGGCTACGCGGGGGCCAGCCCCCACACCCCCGCCAGCGCCTAGGCGCGCTGGACCGCCCACCCCCAGGGGCGCCGCCCCTGGACCCCGACAAGACCCACCGGCCAACTTCCGCCCGGTAGACGACCGAACCACCGAGCACCAGCGCGGCCGCCGACTGGCCGCCGAGTCGGAGAGTCGTTGCTGCCCTCGCTTCGCGTGCGGCACCGTTGCCGGGCGCGAGCAGTGGACAGCATCACCGGCTCTGAGTCTCAGGCGGTTGCGCGCCGTGACGATCAAAAGCACGGAGACATGGTTGCCACCGGTGGGGGTGACGCTGGCCGGCTCGTGGCTGATCTCCGGTGGGGGTGGACTCCGACCAGCTACGTACCTCCGCACACCGGAGACCGCGTGCAGGCGTCGAGGGTTGCCGTTCTGTGGTTGCCGTCGAATCAGCTAAGGAAGAGTTCCGGCGCGTTGTCGAGGACAGGCCCGAAGCCCGCCAAGGAGCGGCACCGCACAGCGGTTTACATGACCAGCGGGCCGCCGCCCGCAGCGATTCCGTTGTGACCGCCAATAAGGCTGGCTACGGAAGGAGTGGGGAGGCGGCCGCGCTCCGTTGCCGTCGGCCGCGCGGAGTCGAGACCAAGCGCCGTACCGCCGCCGTCACGGATGCGAGCGTGTGAGCGGACCAGCAGCCCGGCCGTAGTTGAGGGAGAGCAATCTGCTGCCGCGCAGTGGCCAAGCGCCGTGTGGGCGCTCCGCTCAGCGTGCCGCCGTACCTAACGGTTCCACCTTCCGTGGAGTGGAACCGTTAGGCGCCGGTCGGCGGCCGCCAGGTCGAGCCGGCCGCGCGCCGGTCGGCGGCCGCCAGGTCGAGCCGGCCGCGCGCCGGTCGGCGGCCGCCAGGTCGAGCCGGCCGCGCGCCGGTCGGCGGCCGCCAGGTCGAGCCGGCCGCGCGCCGGTCGGCGGCCGCCAGGTCGAGCCGGCCGCGCGCCGGTCGGCGGCCGCCAGGTCGAGCCGGCCGCGCGCCGGTCGGCGGCCGCCAGGTCGAGCCGGCCGCGCGCCGGTCGGCGGCCGCCAGGTCGAGCCGGCCGCGCGCCGGTCGGCGGCCGCCAGGTCGAGCCGGCCGCGCGCCGGTCGGCGGCCGCCAGGTCGAGCCGGCCGCGCGCCGGTCGGCGGCCGCCAGGTCGAGCCGGCCGCGCGCCGGTCGGCGGCCGCCAGGTCGAGCCGGCCGCGCGCCGGTCGGCGGCCGCCAGGTCGAGCCGGCCGCGCGCCGGTCGGCGGCCGCCAGGTCAGAACAGCCGCTCTTGATCCGCGTACGGGTCGCCGGCCGCTTGAGTCGCCGTCACCACGTCGGCGAGAGCGGCCGGCGAGTGCACGCCGGCCGCGATTGCCGCCAGGAGCGCGGATCGGATCGCGCGGGCCGCAGCTGCAGCCCCACGCTTGTCGGCCTTGCCGATACGCGCCATGTGCGTGATCCGGTCTCGCCGGCTGGCGTCGAGCAGGTTCGCGGACTGGTCACCCAGCACCAGGCATTCCGGCCGCAC
>NZ_CP191854.1:0-135349 GCF_050953795.1 Streptomyces kronopolitis | reverse complement strand
GCGCGGATTCCTCTCGCATCGGCCCCGGGCGCCGGCCGCCGGGCCTTCTCTCATACAACGAACGGCCAAACGGCTGGGGTGCGATGAGATGACGCCACATCTCAACCGGACAGGCCGAGACGCAAGCCCCGCGGCTTCCTACGGTCCGCCGCGTGAATCCTCCAACGCAGTCTCCGCCCCCCGACCACCGGGCGCCCCGGCGTCGCATAGCACGCGACCTGATCGGCCTCTTCCTGGTAGGCACCGGGGTCGTCGGCCTGCTCGGGGCCATCTCCCTCGCCGCCCCGCTCGTTGCGCTCCTCCTGACTGGGCTCTGCCTGGCCGCCGGCGGGCTGACCGTCCTGTACCTCAAGCCGCCGCTCCCACACTGGGTCCGGCTGGTGGCCGGCTACTGCGCACTGTCGACCGGCCTGTGGGTCCTGACCGGGCTCGCCCTGTACCTGACGCCATGGTCCCTGCTCTTCGCCCTCGTGCTCGCGCTCGGCGTGTTCTTGAGCAGCGAGGGGGCGTGACGTGGCACGACGTCGATGGCTTCCTGCCCTGCGTGCACGCTTCGCTTCGCCCCGCCCACAGGACACCGAGACGAAGACGATCACCTGGACCGGCGGCTACACCTCCACCAGCTACGCGGGCACCTCGAACATCTGGAGCACGGAAGGCCGGGCCGACGGCTGGGACATCGGACGCGTCGTCACCGAAGGCTATGAGCGGGTCGTCTGGGTGTACAAGGCGATCGACACCATGGGTAAACACGCCTCCCGGCTGCCCCTGGAGATCGGCCGGGGCCTGACCGAAAACGGGGAGTTCGAAGAGGTCATCGAGGACCACCCCCTTCTCCGGGTCCTCAACGGCCAGGCCAACCCGGTCGAGACCGGCGCACAGTTCCGCAAGCGCCTGTCCGCGCAGATCCTGCTCTCCAAACGCGGCGCGTTTGTCGAGGTCACCCGCTCCAACAGGGGCACCATCACCCGGCTCGACCTCCTACCACCCGACCGGGTCTTGCCCGTTCCCGACCCGCGCGGTGAGTACATCGCCCACTTCGAGTTCACCACCCTCCACGGTGAAGTCCGAGAGCTGTCCCCCGAGCGGGTTCGCTGGATTCGCGACCCGCATCCCACCGACCCGTTCTCCGGCACGACACCGCTGGAGGCCGCCGGAATCAGTGTCGAGCTGGACCACCTGTCCCGCCTCTACAACGTGGCCTTCATCAAGAACGACGCGCGCCCCGGGGGCATCGTCGCCGTCGACACGACCTCCCTGTCCGACCGGGAGATGGACCGGCTGGAGGCCCGGTTCCTGCCCGGCAGCGAGTTCGCCGGGCACGTCTCCGTCGTCGGCTCCGGCCCAGGCGGAATGAACTACGTCGACCTGGCGGCCCGCCCCCGGGAGATGGCGTACGAGCACGCCGCGCAGAACGCCAAGATCGAGATCCTGGCGGCTTTCGGCGTGCCCGAGTCCGTCACCGGCAACGCCAGCGGTCGTACCTTCGACAATGCGGAGCAAGAGGAGTTCAGCTTCTGGATTCACACTGAGCTGCCCCACCTCGAACTCATCACCAACGCTTTCGCCAGCGACCTCGGCGGCCCCGACCGGGCCATCCGCTTCGACACCAGCACCGTCGAAGCCCTGGAACTGCCCCGCCGCAAAAGGCGCGCCGAGGCCCGCGAAGAGTGGGAAGCAGGCCTGATCTCCGCCGACGAGTACCGACAGCGCGCAGGGCTCCCCGCGTTCAACAACCCCCACACCCGAGCCCTGTGGATCTCCCCGCAGAAGGCGCCCGTTCCAGCCCGGCCCGAGGACGCCGCGGCGCTCGGTATCGCAGGCCCCGGCGACGCCTCCGGCGGCAACGCGCCGCAGCTCCCGTCCGGCACCGATCAGCCCAGCGCCAACGCTCCCCTCCCGCCGAACCCCGACGCCGCCGGCGGGGATGCAGCGGCCGTCGTTGCGCAGGCCCGCGCCGACGCAGACACGGCGGCCGTACCCGGTGCAGCCGCCGCGGCGGTGGCCGGCGCCCGCGCTGACGAGACCTCAACCAGCGTGCCGGGTGCAGCAGCCGCAGCAGTCGATTCCGCGCGCCAGGACCAGGGCCAGGACCGGATGACGGGTGACGCGGCGGCGGCCGTCGAGGAAGCCCGAGGCATCCAGGTCAAGGCACTGCCCAGTGGGACCACGCCCGGCTTCGAGGCCACCGACGACGACTTCGACCAGGCCGAGGAGGCCATCCGCGCCGTCCTGGCCCCGCTGTTCGCACGGCAGGAAGGGGTCATCACCGCCCGACTGCGCTCCCCCAAGGCCCGCAAGGGCACCCGCTTCTGGAAGGACGACGGGCCCACCGACACCCGCGGCGGGGACAAACCGCTCGACATCGAGCGCATCGTCGGCACCGACCGGTGGCTTGAGGAGATCGACACCACCCTGTCCAGGGTCCTGGCCGGCCTCGCCTCCAGCGTCGCCGAACGCACCGCAGTTGCCTTCGGAACAGCCGTACCGTCGTCGGCCCGAGCCCTGATCACCGTCAGGCTGCTCGATGCCGTGGCCGGTGCCGACAAGGCGGCCCGATCGTTCCTGACCGGCCTCGCCACCCTCCTCGCCCAGGGGCAGGCCGTCACCGACGACCTCGACGACCTGGTCGCGCTCGTGCGGACCGCGTTCACCGATATGGCGCCCCAGACCATCGTCGGGGCCTCGGAAGCCGCGGCGGTCGCCACCGTCAACGGGACCGCTGAGGCGACGGCCGCGGCGATCGGTCCCGGCATCGTCCGCACCTGGGTCACCCGACGTGACGACCGTGTCCGCGCCGCACACGAAGCGGTCGACGGCACCACCCTGCCCGTCAACACCCCGTTCGACGTGGACGGCTTCCCCATGCGCTTCCCCGGTGACCAGCTCGCCCCCCTCCACCTCACCATCAACTGCCGCTGCCGCCTGCGGTACCGAACTGAAGGAGACACCCTGTGAGTGCGATCGTCTGGGCCGTGTGGACGGTCTTGTTCGGCCTGTTCGAGACGTGGGCGCTGGTCAACAAGCGGGACGGCGACACCCTCAGCGAGAACACCAGAAAGCTTTTCCGCACCCGTACCTCGAAGGCGGGCCGGGCCATCTTCGCCGTCGGTTGGACTGGATTCTCGGGCTGGTTCCTCCTGCACATCCTCACGGAGACCATGTAGCCCGCCCGGCCGGAATTCGAGGACGCGACGTTAACCCCCTCGGGTGTGCATGGTCCGCCGCATGCAGATCACGAACGCCGCTGACCGCCTCGCCGCCACCCTTGAAGCCAAGCGCAGCCGCCGCGCCTGGAACCCCGATCTGCATCCGCGTGACTCCAAGGGCAGGTTCATCGAGACCGGCGGTATCGCCCGCATGTGGGGCGGCGGCATGGCACGCGTCATCCGTGCGCTCGGCGGCCGGAACGTGCTGGTGGAGAACCTGGCCACCCACCAACAATCCACCGTCCACGCATCCCGCCTCACGATGGTGGCTCGCCCCGACGGCACCGCCCCCACCCGCAGCAAGCGGAAGGTCCGCGACGAGGACGAACGTCGTACCGCGGACCCCCGCCGCGGCACCGGCACTGACACCGACGACTCGGGCGACGACGGCGACACCCCCGACGAGCCGCACGCCAAGGACGACGAGGGCGAGGACATCGGGGAGGACAGGGAAGGCGAGGACCACGGCGAGGGTCCGGAGCCAGAGGACGACGACCTCCTCCTTCCCCGCGGCCGGGTCATGCCGAACGAGAAAGACGACGACGGCGACCCGCTGCCCTCCAACCTCGACGGCAACCGGCCCACCACTCATCACCCGAACCTGCTGCCCATCGACAGCGGCGAGCGCGCGGGACACGTCGCCGGCCGGGGGGACGCTCTTCGTGCCCGCGGGCCCAAGGGCACCGAAAAGAACCCCAAGCGCGAGGAGCAGTTCCAGGACACAGAGCACGCGCGCGCCGCGGTCGCCGAACTGGCGCACGACTACTTCGCCGATCTCGAAGCAGTCATGCCCCGCGACTGGAGCAACGCCGAGGCGCGCGATGCCTTCGACGAGCTGTACGAGCTGTCCGGGGACGGGCTCGACCTCGACGAGATGATCAACGGCGACATCCCCATGGAGACGGGCAAGCCCCGCGGGGAGTACGACGCTGACGACCTCTCGACCCTCCGAGACCTCGCGGAAGAGGCTGAACGCCTCGCCGAACTCGCTGAGACGGACGGCCGCGACGAAGTCGCCCGCTATGCGCAGAACCTTGGCGATGCCCTGAACCTGGCGGTCGAACGGTTCGAGGCGCACGACGGCAAGAAGATCCCCAAGGCCAGGAAGAACGGCAAACCCACCCCGAAGGCGTGGGCAGACGAGCCGGTCCCGGCGCCGAAGGGAGCGTCGGCCCACCCCCGGCCGGCCAAGAAGGCCGCGACCGCGAACCGCCGCAAGGACCCCACCCGCCGCTTCAAGACGCTCGACGACGTCCGCGGCCACTGGACCAGCGGCAACCTCACCCCCTACACCTCTGACAAGGACGCCCAGGACAAGCACGCCGCCTCGACCGCTGAGCTGTTCGACAAGCTCAAGAACCCGCAGCTCTCCCGTAACGGCCACTTCGTCATCGGCGAGATGGGCGTCCAGCGACGCAATGGCGAGATCCACTACGGGTGGGGCGTCATCCTCACCGACAGCGGTGTCCGCCTGGCCATGCCCACCCGCAAGGGCGAGGCCGCCGACTTCGTGAAGCGCCTGGAGGCAGCGCAGCTCAACGGCGAGCCGTTCAACTGGGATGCCCCCGACTACCAGTCCCGCCTGAACACGCCTGAGGGCCGGGCGATGGTCCAGAGCGCTGCGAGCGCAGCGCAGAAGGCCTTCGCCGACAAGGCGGCCAAGAAGCGCGCCAGCGCCGCGGCCCGCACCACCCCCGCCTCTGCCAACCCCGAGCAGCAGGCCGCGCAGCAGGTCGCTGACCGCACCGGTGTGCCAGACGCCAATGTGGCCGTCGGACATGTCGGCCCGCGGCCCTTCGGCGACGAACGCGGCCGGCCCCGTAACAGTGAGGAGCTGCGCGAGTTCTGGAAGCGCGGCGGCAGCGACGACACCCCCGAGGGACAGCGCGACTTCATGCGGAAGTTCGCCAGTGACCCCGCCATCATCCTGCACTTGGCGGATCACCGCGGGTTCGCCATTGTGGAGGATCGGCGCGGCGGCCATACCCGCTTCGAGGTCCGGGCAGCAGGCACCGCCCGTTCCCTGTCTGGACTCGGAACGCGGGGGCTGCACTCCTACGGCGACTTCGAGGACCGTGAGACCGCTGACCGGTTCACGCTGTACCTCGGCAGCCGCCTGCGCGACCAGGACGGCCGCACCGTCGACTGGGGCTCCCCGAAGCTGAACCAGGAGCTGAACGAGTTCCGCGACAAGGACGGCAACCGGTCCGGCCGCGCGATCTGGGAGATCGCCGGCGAGTTCGACCGCGAACGAGGAGCCACGGACACCTCGGCCGCCCGCCTCGGCCGGCCCCGCCCGAAGAACGACGAACAGCTTGACCCGAACCCCGATGCCCCGGACACGGACGCGCCGGGTGAAGATGTCCCGACTCCGCAGCAGGCCGCCGGCCCGCAGCAGGACGACCAGAAGGAGCAGCAAAGTGAGCGGCTACAAGGCCCTGGTGAAGGCGTACTGGGAGACGTACCGGCCGACGGCGCTGGCCGAGCTGGCGACGACGACACCGCCGGAGACGTTCTTCGCACAGATCAGCGCGGAGATCGAGGAGCAGATCGCGGAGAGACGCGACGAGTTCCGGGAGGGGACGGCGCTGGGAGCGGACTTCAGGGACGCGATGGCGGACATCAACATGGCGACGATGCGGGCGAGGGAAGCGGTCCTGCACGAGATGCTATACGACCTGCCGAAGGAGAGCGGGACGGAGGACAAGGAGATGCCGAGGGTGAGCCTGCCGAGGATCGCAGCCGCGTAGCTTTCGGCAGCGACGCCGAGGAGCGTCGCGCCCCGCAGTACCAGCCGCCGGAGGACGGCCGCAGTCTCGTCCCGAACTCGGTCCTGGCCCGAGTCAAGGCGAACATCGCTGCGATCGAGGTGCTGCGCCGCCTCCAGGACGAGGCCCGTCCGGCCACGGCCGCCGAGCAGGAAACCCTGGCCCGTTGGTCCGGGTGGGGTGCCGCCCCGCAGGCCTTCGTGGACAGCCCGAAGCCCGAGTTCGCCCCTCTCCAGAGCCGCCTGCGGGAGCTGCTGAGCGACGCCGAGTGGGACGCGGCCAAGGAGAACACGCTCAACGCCCACTACACCGACCCGTCGATTATTCGCGAGGTCTGGAAGGCCGTCGAGGAGCTGGGCTTCGACGGCGGCAACGTCCTGGAGCCGGGCTCCGGCTCGGGCAACTTCATCGGGTACGCGCCCGAGTCCGCGGACATCACCGGCGTCGAGCTGGACCCGATCACCGCGGGCATCAGCAAGGCCCTGTACCCGCACGCCAACATCCGCAACGAGGGCTTCGAGCGGACCCGGGCCGCCGACGGCACCTTCGACATGGCCATCGGCAACGTGCCGTTCGGCGATTACCAGGTCGTGGATCTCCGCCACAACAAGGGCGGGCACAACATCCACAACCACTTCATCCTGAAGTCGCTGGACCTGACCCGGCCCGGCGGCCTGGTCGCCGTCGTCACCTCCCGCTACACCATGGACGGCTCCACGCCGCGCGCCGAGGACGCGCGCATGGAGATGGCGCGCAAGGCCGACCTGGTCGGCGCGATCCGCCTGCCCACCGGCGCCCACCGGCGTACCGCCGGCACCGACGTGGTCACCGACCTGCTCATCCTCCGGCGCCGCGAGAAGGACAAGGAGTACACCTCCGGCCGGCTGCGCAACGGGCAGGTCAAGCTGCCCTCCGAGCGCAAGAAGGACGACCCGCCGATGTGGGTCCACTCCGCCCGCGTCACCGACCTGCCCGGCCAGGACCCCGACGAGGCGGACAAGCCGGACGCCCCCAAGGTCCACGTCAACCCGTATTTCCTGACCAACCCGAACAACGTGCTCGGTCACCTCGCCGTCGGGCACGGCATGTACGGGCCGGGCGAACTCCGGGTGGACGGCGACGGCAACCTCGACACCTCCCTGAACCAGGCGCTGAAGAAGGTCGTGGCCCGCGCCAAGGACGCCGGCCTGTCGTACACCCCGGACGACGGCGAGCGGCGCCGCCCCGAGCTGCTGCCCGAGGGCTCCGACCGCATCGACGGGCACGTTCAGCTCTCCCCCGGCGGCACCTTCACCCAGGTCCGCGACGGCATGGTCGTCCCCTTCGACGTGCCCCGCACCCAGGTCGAGGAGGCCACCCAACTCCTCGGCCTGCGCGACTCCATGAAGGCCCTGATCGCCGAGGAGTCCCGCGCCGACGCCGACGACGCCCTGATCGAGACGCTGCGCGGCGACCTGAAAGCCCGCTACGACGCGTACCACGCCAAGTTCGGCTCCCTGAACCGGTTCGACTGGGCGACCCGGAAGGCCACCGACCCGGAGACCGGCCAGCAGGTCGATAAGGCGTACCGCAAGCGTCCCCAGATGGGCGGCCTGATCACCAAGGACCCGACGATGTCCGTCGTCCTGTCCCTGGACACCTACGACGGCACTACCGGCACGAGCAGCCCGGCCGCGATCTTCGCCAAGCGACAGTCCCGGCACCGCACCATCGCCGAGCGTGCGAGCAGCCCCGAAGACGCCATGGCGATCGTCATGGAGCAGAAGGGCACCCTCGACACCAACACCCTCGCCCAGGTCATGGGCGTCACCCCGCAGGTCGCCCGCGAGAGGCTGCTCGCGGCCCGCTCCACCGACCCGGAGACCGGCCACGAGTGGCCGCTGGTATTCGAGCCGCACAACGGCGGCGACCTGATCCCGGCCGCCGACTACCTCTCCGGCAACGTCCGCAAGCGCCTGGAGGAGGCGCAGGCTCTGGCTGCCGAGGACTCCCGCTTCGACATCAACGTCCAGCAGCTCGAAGCTGTCCTCCCGCCCGACATCACCCCCGGCGAGATCGACGCGCCGATGGGCGCCTCCTGGCTCGGCGGCGACATCGTCCAGGCGTTCCTGCGGGACAAGCTCAACACCAGCGAGGTCCGCGTCAGCTACCAGGGCGGCTCCCTGTGGAAGGTGGACGCGCCCGACGGCGTGAAGAAGGGCCGGGCGGCCACGCAGGTCTGGGGCACCGAGGACTTCCCGGCGGTCAAGCTCGCCGAAGCGATCCTCACCAACGGCCGCATCCGCGTCACCTACAAGGACGAAGACGGCAAGACGTACGTCGATGAGGACGCCACGGCCGCCGCCCAGACCAAGGCCGAGGAGCTGAAGGAGGAGTTCCAGGACTGGCTGTGGGCCGCCCCGGAGCGCTCCGAGCAGATCAAGAAGCTCTACAACGACACGCACAACAACCTGGCGCTGCGCTCGTACGACGGGCAGCGCCGGACGATGCCGGGCCTCGCCGACTGGTTCAAGCCGCACGCGCACCAGCACGCGGCCGTCGCCCGAATGGTCAACGAGCCGGCGGTGCTGCTCGCGCACGAGGTCGGCGCCGGCAAGACCGCCGAGATGACCATGGGCGTGATGGAGCTGCGGCGCCTCGGGCTCATCAACAAGGCCGCCATCGTCGTCCCGAACCACATGCTCCAGCAGTTCCACGACGAATTCGCGGAGCTGTACCCGGAGTCGGCCGCGGCCGGCCGCATCTTGTCCGCGTCCAGCGATGACCTTCAGGGCCGCAAGCGCCGCGAGTTCATCGCCCGGGTCGCCACCGGCGACTACGACGCGGTGATCTTGACGCAGAACGCGTTCGAGTCCATCCCGATGCGCCCCGAGGTCCAGCTCGACTACGTCAAGCGGGAGAAGGAGAGCCTGGAGAAGGCCCTGCGCCGGCAGAAGGAGCAGGACGAGCTGGACAACCCCGGGAAGCGCACCGACTCCCGGATGGTCAAGGAGATCCAGAACCGGCTGAAGAAGCTGGAAGCGAAGATCACCGCCAAGGTCGAGGCGTCCAAGGACACCGCCGGTCTGTACTTCGAGGACACCGGCATCGACTACGTCGTGGTGGACGAGGCGCATCACTACAAGAACCTGTCCACCAACTCCGGCATCCCCGGCGCCGCGATCGAGGGCTCCAACCGCGCCAGCGACCTCGACATGAAGCTGGAGTACCTGCGGAAGAACACCAAGTCCGGCCGAGTCGTCACCTTCGCCACCGCCACCCCGATCTCGAACTCGGTCACCGAGGCGCACACCATGCTGCGCTACCTGCGGCCCGACCTCCTGGAGGCCGCGCGGGTCCGCGACTTCGACGAGTTCGCCTCCACCTACGGAAAGATCGTCTCCGGCGTCGAGCTGGCCGCGGACGGCTCCGGCTTCAAGGAGGTCTCCCGCTTCGCAGCGTTCCGGAACATGCCGGAGCTGCTGCGGATCTGGAAGACCGTCGCTGACGTGAAGACCTCCGAGGACCTGGCGGAGTACCTCGACACCCCGGACATCTCCGGCGGCAAGGCCATCACCATCTCCGTCGAACCGACGGACCTGATGCTCGCCTACCAGGACCAGTTGGCCCGGCGCGCCCGCGACGTCAAGCAGGGCTACGTGGACCCCCGCGACGACAACATGCTGAAGATCAGCAGCGACGGGCGGAAGGTCTCGCTCGACCCGCGGATGGTCGGCCTGGACGAGCAGGGCAACAAGCTGCCCCGCGCGGCGGAGAACATCGCCCGGATCTACGAGGAGACCAAGGACGCGGTCTACCCCACCTCGAAGAACGACCCGACGCCGCACGAGACACCCGGCGGCCTTCAGATCGTGTTCCTCGACATGGGCACGCCCAAGGACCCGGGCAAGGCCAAGAAGAAGGGGAAGAAGAACGACGGCCCGTCCAGCGTCGAGGAGCTGGCCGACTCCCCCTTCCCCGCGTACCAGGAGCTGAAGGAACTCCTGATCTCGCAGGGCGTCCCGGCCGAGAAGATACGTTTCATCCACGAGGCGAAGAACGACGCCGAGAAGGCGCGCCTCTTCGCGGACGCCCGCAACGGCAAGATCGCCGTGCTCGTCGGCAGCACGAGCAAGATGGGCACCGGCACCAACGTCCAGCTCCGCGCGACGGCGCTGCACCACCTCGACTGCCCGTGGCGGCCCGCGGACCTCGAACAGCGCAACGGCCGCATCATCCGGCAGGGCAACGCCAATCCGTCCGTCGCAATCTTCCAGTACGTCACGGAGCAGTCCTTCGACGGCTTCTCGTGGCAAACCGTGGCCCGCAAGGCGAAGTTCATCCGCCAGCTCATGAAGGGCAACCTGACCGACCGCACGGTCGAGGACATCCCCGACGGCGTCTTCAACGCCGAGCAGGTCACCGCCATCTCCACCGGCAACCCGTACCTGCTGGAGCAGGCGAACGTGAAGGCGTCCCTCGCGGTGCTCAGGCGGAAGCTGAAGGGCCACCAGCGCACGATCGAGGGCTACAAGACCACCATCCACGCCACCGAGCGGCTGCGCGAGGACACCGCCAAGCTCGTCGCCCAGCTCCAGGACGTGGTCGGCCGGCGCAAGAACACCCGCGGCGACAACTTCAACGCCACCATCGGCACCAGCGACTTCACCAAGCGCGACGAGGCGGCCAAGGCCCTGTCTACCGCTGCGCACGCCGTGCTCCGCCAGGGCCAGAAGGACCCGTACCGCAGCGGCGGGCACCCGAAGGTCGTCATCGGGCGGGTCGGCAACATCGAGGTCACCGCCCAGTACCGCACCGCATGGGGCGACTACGGCCGCATCCACCTGGTGGACATCTCTTTCCCCGACATCCCGCGCAGCCGTCACTCCTACCAGGAGGACGACCTGAAGAAGGACAGCACCCTGCCCATCACGCGGCTGGAGGACTCGCTGGCCGACGTGGACAAGGTGATCGTCCGCGCGGAGAGCCGCCTGCGCCAGGAGGAGCGCGCGGCCGAGACCGCCCGGGAACGCGTGGACCGCCCGTTCGAGCAGGCCGACGAGCTGGAGGCGGCCGAGCGGCGGGCGAAGCTGGTCGGTGCGCTGATCCGTGAGCAGGGCAAGCAGACCACCAGCGAGGAGGCCGGCCGGGAGAAGCGGGCCCGGTTGGAGAGCCTGGAGCACCAGCTTCGTGAGGCGCGTATCGCCGCGGGCGAGGACTCCGGCGACGTGGACGATCCGGCCGCAGCTCAGGACGCCGATCTGCTGCCGCGTACGCCGGCCCCGCCGTCGATCACCACCGATGCCAAGGGCCGGCCGCGCATCACCTGGCCGGACGCCGAGGCGAAGAAGGCCGCCAAGGAGCGCGAGAAGAAGGCGAAGATCCGGCGGGCCCGCGAGGAGCGCGGGGAGACGACCCTTGATCCGGAGCAGGTCCGATCGGACCTCGACTCCCTTCGCGAGGATGCCCCGGACACCACCGCGGGCGAGGACAGCGCCGCCGAGGAGCCGAAGCCCGACAAGTCGGACGCCCCGGAGACGCCCGCGGAGGACACCGTCACCGCGGCGCCCGAGGACACCACGACGCTCGACCCGGAGGCCGTTCGCGCCGACCTCGCCTCGATCACTCCCGAGAACGAGGACCAGAGCGTCACCGACGCTGCGGGCAGCGTCGAGGACGAGCCGGACGCCGAGGCCCCGGCCCCGGACCCGGCGGACGACTCCGCGGACACGCAACCCGACACCGGCGCTGGCGAGAACGCCGGGGACACGGAGGCAGCCAGCACCGACGCCACACCGGCTGCGGACGAGGATTCGGCAGCCGACGACTTCCCTGCCGTCGGTGAGCAGGTGAACAGCCCGGACGGACCGGGCGAGGTCATGGCCGTGCACAACGGGGCCGTCCTCGTGCGGGCCGAGCGCGGCACCCGCTCCCACGCCCTGAAGGACGTGACCCGGCCGGACGGCACCCCCTTCGGGGGCAAGCGCACGGAGGCGGCCAAGGAGCGGCAAAACGCCGACCGGATCGCGCAGGCCGCCACCCGCGAGGGTGCGGAGCTGTCGAACGGCAACCGGCTGCGGGACCTCGATATGGAGGCTGGACACGGCACCATCGTGGATGCCGACGGCAACACCATCGGCTGGGTCCGCGCACGCATCGGTGATAACGGCCGCCGCTACTGGTGGAGTCAGGATGCCGACGGCGGCTCGCCGGGCGACATGCAGTGGCACGAGGAGCTACCCGTCCAGGCCGGTCCGGCACCGCTGCGTGCCGCTGGGATCATCCGTGACGGCCTTGACCGTCGGAAGTTCGACGGTCGCACCGACGAGAACGGCGCGCCGACGAAGGTGGAGCGCCGCCTGATCACGCCGGACCGTGCCATCACGGAGATGACGCTGACCCCGGCCCAGGTGCGGGAGCTGAGCAAGCTCACCCTGTCCGGCGAGTACGCGGACGGCACGCCGATCGACACCCTGCCGTGGAACCCCGGGCACCGCCGTTACTCCCCCTACTCCGCTCAGGCCGGCGCGCTCGCCGCCGCTGCCCGTGAGGCCGCCGCCCAGCAGGACGAGAACACCCTGGAGGGCCGCCGCAACAAGAAGGTGCTGCTCGGCGCCGCACGCAAGATGGAGCGCCAGCAGTACAACTCTGCCCGTAGCGCCGCGACCCTGCCCCCGATCGGCGAGCCGGATGCGTATGACAAGCCCTACGAGCCCCGCGCCGAGGAGCCGGACAACGACGCGCTGGAAGAGACATCCGAGCTGACCACGCCGGAAACTGACCGGGGCGACGCCTCCCCGGCCGTGCCCGACGCGCCGGACGAGATGGACGGCGATGACCTCGCGGACGACTCCGAAGTCCTCAACCCTGACCAGGCGCAGATCGGCGACTACATCCGCGCTGAAACGCAGAACACCGCAGGCAACTCGGTCGTACGGGAGGGGTATCTCCTTGCCGCTCCCATGAAGGTCACCGCGACCCGCGACCGGCAGCGTGTGAAGGCGTGGCGTCTCTACGTCGGCCGAGAAGGTGAGCAGCCGTCCAATCGCAACGCCGTTACGGTCCTGACGGACGAGAAGATCGAGCGTCTGCCTACGCCTGGGCCGATCATGGCTCCGGCACCGGACGACGAAGTCGAGCCCACCAACACCCTGGGGTGGAAGGGCCCGCAGGAGGCGCGGGAGACGGTCGGCGAGCACGACGGTAAGCCCGTCGAGGTCGGTGAGCTGCACGTCGAAGGCCAGTCTGCCGGCCGCGCGGTCTACCTCGACGGCAAGCGCATCGGCCGCTTGCACGGTGAGAACGGCGGGTGGCGTGCCGAAAGCGACCGCCACGGCTCGGTTGGGACCGGCTGGTTCGTCCGCGGGTTGGGGGACGACGACCCCACGGCCAGCGCCGCGCTCGCGATAGCCCGTACCCACGAGGGCGGGGAAGACGGTCCCCGAATCCGCTTTGCGCGCGGTCGCGCCGTGTCCCAGGACGAGGCGGAGCGGCGGATCGCGGATCACATCGACCCGCGTAGGCCGGAACTGGGGCCCCCGGCTACTACCGACACCGCCAGCGGGGGCGCGGCGACGGACGAGGGCGCTTCGACCGACCTGCCGCCGCTGAGCTTCCCCGGTGGCGGAAGCCGGGCAGAGGAACCTCGACGGTGGGTCGGCGTGTGGGCCGAGCCCCAGCCCGCCGGGCTGCGCAACGTCTTCCTCGACCGAGTGATGGCTGCTCAGGGCGACCGCGAACTGCCGTCAGACCCCTGGGAGACGCGCTTCTGGATCAGCTCCGCGTACGAGGCCGAACCGCTAGCGCAGTTCGATGAGAACACCCGGTACCGCCTCGACCAGATGCCGGAGAGCGCGCGTCCCTTCCTCGCCGACCAGGCTGGAGAGCTGCGCTCTCGCGTGCAACAGCTCGGCGAGGAACTGCGGGCGGACATCCGCCCCGTCCTGATGGAGAGCATCGCCACCCGGAGCGGCAGGAAGAAGGCGAACGAACGGCTCAACCAGATGTCACGGGATGCGGGAGAGAAGGCCCGCGAAGCAGTGCGCGAGCAGATCGCGCGAGCACGCGAGGGTGCCACGGAACACGGGCTCTCCGCGCAGCAGGCAGAGGACTTCATCGCCAACGTCGCTGGCGGAGACAACCCTGACCAGATGGCGTACGGGGTGTCCGGCGAATTCCCTGAAGCGCTCCGACCGCTGGCCGCGGCCATCGCAGATGGCCGTGCCTACAGGGGCGCCTTTGCTGGCTGGGCTACGCAGGATGACACCGGGAACTGGGACGGCTGGCACCACATGAACAGCCGACGGGCCGCGATGGGCCTGCCCATGACGCCCGCCGCCGATCCGCGTGCGGGGACGGGTGAGCTGAAGATCGGTGAGGCCGAGCTGCCCAAGGGCATGCGGTGGGCGCGAGCCTCCGAGCTGCGGCAGGGAGACATCTTCCACTCCGTGCGACACCCCCGGCATGGAACGACCGACGCCTTCGACGGGATGCACTCGCCGCAGTACGTCATCCACACGCACCGCGACGGTCTTGAGGGCGCTGTCCGCTCCGTAACGCTGGACTCCGACCGTGGAACCCGTGACCCGGAGCCCGACGACCACGTGGTGATCGTCGAGAACCCAGAGCCGGCGGTGCGCAAGCGGGCCACCCACCGTGCGCGCACGGACGTGCTCACCAACTGGGGACGGCCGAAGGACGAGGAGGCGTACGCCGCCCAGTCCCGCATGCCCAAGCACCCTGAAGGCACCGCGGTTGCCCCGGAGTCTCTGGCGGAGGGCAACTTGGTCCGCGTCCGCGGCACGGAACGCCACGGTGGAATTGGACAGTTCGAGGGCTACCTGTACGAGACGCCAGAGCGCACCACGTTCTGGAGGCAAGGCAGGGAGGTCGACGGCTGGAAGCTGCGCCTGGGGTCCAGCCTCGAACAGCTCCAGAACCAGTACGCGTTGGGCTGGAACTACTACATCGCCGCAGATGACGACGAAAACTGGGTGGAGCGCATCGACTCGATGCAGACCCAGCGGGCTCACGAGGCCCTGGCCACGCGTCCCGACATGGACGGGTACCGAGCAGGCCAGGACAACGATGAGGAGTCCACTGACGAGAGCGAGGGCCGCGAGGACGACGAGGGCCAGGACGAGGATGCTGAGGACCAGGATGCCCCTCGCCGGACGCCGGCCGGAGACGAGGGGAATGAGCCGGACGGCGGTGACCGCGCCAATGCGCCTACGTCCGACACCCCCGATGGCGACCGCACGGACGATGCGGACCGGGACGACGGCGACCGGGACGGCGGCGACGCTGAGCATCCTGATGGTGACAACCAGGAGGAAGGCGACCGCGACGAGCGGCGGCGCCGCCATCGGCGTCGTCGCCGGGACCGCGACGGTGACGGGCGGGACGGAGACGTGCCGAACGGCGGTCTCCCGCACCTCCCCGACCTTCCGGATAATAACGACCACTCGGGCGGTGACGACGGTCGCGGCTCCGCGGGCGGAGGCAGCACGCGGCGGCTGGCAGACCTGAAGGACCGGTACCGGTCCGGGCAGGCACCCACCCCGCGGGGCGCCAACCCGGAGGAGCACGCCACCTACCTGCGGGCCCTGGCCGACAACGACACCCTTGCCATGTCCCCCGACGGTGGCCTGATCACCTGGTCCGACGACGACGGCCGCACCTGGCAGTTCGGCCACGCTGCGAGCGGAATGCACCTGGCCGGATGGGACGCCAACGGTGAGGAGATCGGCGGCGCCGCCGGTGCGCGCCGCCTCGCGGGTGAGTACGAGCAGCTTCGGAACCCCAACGGCGACCGGATCGACTGGGCCAGTCCCGACCTCGACGAAGAGACCCTGCGCGCCTGGCACACCGCCGAGGGCATGCCCCTGGGCAGCGCCGTCGCTCAGGCCCGGCAGGACGCGGCCGAGCTCCACCGCGGCAACGCGGATCGGACTGAGACCCCGGACGCGAACGTGCCCGGCCAGACGGGCGGCAGCCCGGACGGTGCGGACCGGCGGGACGGCAGGGGGCAGAACCTTCCGAACGCCTCACCCGCCGCTGCGGAAGGCTCGGACAACCAGGACACGGCCGCCGCAGGCGCCGAGCCGGCGTCTGCCGCCACGTCCCAGTACGCCGTCAACGCCGAACACCCGCAGGGCGAACGCCGTGCGGGCTCTGTGAACGGCCGACGCGTCCCCACGGCCGAGGAGATGAAGCAGTACGAGCACGGCGGGAAAGACCGCGTCATCAGCGAAGAGGGTGAGCGTGCCCTCTTCGGATCGCCCGAGCGCATGCGGGAACTCGCAACCCAAGGCTTCGTGCCCGCCCCAGTGATCAGTTCGGACCGCGACGGCGAGATCTGGCGCAACGGCCGACTGATCGGCACTTTGCGTGATCCGAATAGCTCCGGATACCACCTGTCTGAGCCTGATCCTGTGTGGTGGAGCGAGCCTTCCTTCGGCCCGTCGCTTCACTTCTCCAGCCGGGAAGCGGCCATTGCCCATGTCGTACTGCGCGACATGGAGCGCGGCGAACCGGACCTGAGCATCGTCCACCCCAAACTTGCGTGGGACATGCGGCACACCAACCGCAGCCTCGGCTTCCCTGACGAGAATCTGCGCGGCCTGGAGACCTTGAACGACACCCCAGCCGACATGGATCGCTACCGGGAACTGCGCCGGATAGTCGACAGGCTAGGCCGCAGGGAGACGATCAGCGGGGACGTGGCGGACGACCTCGACCACCTGCACGACGAGCTGCGGTGGCTCGACGCAACCCACTACCAGCACCAGCCCGCCAACCTGAAGGACAAATACATCCTCGGGCCCGGCTGGTTGGCCGACAAGATCCGCGGGTACCTGGACGTGCTGCGCCCCGAGGACCCGCGGGCCATGCACCACGACACCCGCAAGGACCGCGCCGCCAAGCAGGTCCTTGACGCGCTGCGAGCCGATGGCGGCAAGGACCGCGCAGAGACTGTTCCTGTCAGCGACATCCGGCAGGGCGACGTCGTGTACCTCGATGGCCGGATCACCGGCCGGTACGCGGGAGCCACCAGCCGCATGACTGGATACGTCATCGGGGAGCCCCGCAAGGCCACGCTCACCACCAATGGCAAGCGGCAGAAGGCCTGGCGCATCACGGTCGGCCTCAGTCCGCGGGACGGCCAGAACGCCGACTCCGAAACGTTCATCATCCCTGTCGGGGAGAACGTAGCCCGGCTCGCCTCCGTGGACGACATCAACCTGCCCCTCGATGAGCACACCTACGGCCGTCGAGTCGGCGAGGCTCCCCAGGTCGACGTTACCCCTGACCAGGCTGCGATGCCGGACGCCCCGGAGACCCGTACGGCGCCGGACGGTGCCGAGGAACTGCACCCGAACCCGGACGCCCGCACCGACGCCCCATCCGCAGATGCGCAGTCGGGCAGCGAGCCGACCGACGTTCCCGCAGGCAGCACCGACACCAACAGTGCGGCCACCGAAACTCCCAAGCCGGGCAGCATCGGCCCGGCCCCGGCCGCGCCGCGCACCGAGCGCCCTGGCACCCGGAAGGAGGAGGAGGAGGAGGAGGAGATACCGGCCCCCGACACCGAGTCGGCCGAGGAGCCTTCGGCGCCCGAGCCGGTCGGCGGCCGGCCCGCGGAATGGGTCAAGGTCAGCGACCTCGGCCTCCGTGACCTGGTCCGAATCGAGGGCACCACCGAGGGCGGCACCCCGCGCACCCTCGCCGGGTACGTCGTTGACGGCCCCAAGAAGGTCCCCACAACCAAGGCCCGCCGCGTGCAGGATATGTACCGCGTCCTGATCGCCGACACCCCCGACGGCCGCGGCAAGCGGAGCTCGATCTGGGTCACGCCGGACGCCGCCGCGGCGCGCGCCACCCGCGACGACGTCGACCAGGTCGATGGAGCCCCGCAGACCGGAGCCGACTCCGACGTCCTCACCGGCCGGATCGCCGACCGCGTCCCGACCGACCGCAGTGGCAACGGCCTATTCCCCGGCTCCGTCGTCACCAACGACGACGGCCGCGAGGGGGTCGTCACCGGCGCGAGCGCGAGCAACGCCCGCGTCCAGTTCGGTGACGACCGCACCGACGACGCCCAGTCGCCGACCTCCCTCAACGTCACCGACGGCGGCGCGGCCCGGCCCACCGGCTGGACCACCGACGGCCACCTCGTACGACCCGGGAACGTCGTTGCCGACCGCGACGGCAACATGCTCGGCACCGTCGAGGACGTGGACGGCGACACCGCCAGCGTCGCGACCCCTCAGGGCATGAAGGATCTGCCCATCCCGGACCTTCACGTGGTGGGCAGTGTCGCTGACGACACCGGTGCCGGCAGCAAGGTTGACCACGTGGAGCCCACCACAGCCGGCGAGCTGGAGGAAGGGGACGTGCTCGTGCGCGACACCCCCGACGGGCCACGTACCGCCCGGGTCACCCACACCGAAGAGGATGGCGAAACGTCGCTCCTGGACATCGAGGACACCACCACCGGCGAAGCGGAACAGCTCAGCGTCCCCAGCGACTCCGCAGCCCTGCGGGCCCTCGACGCTGACGGCCGCGCGCCCGAGCTGGGCCCGGACGACGCAACGGACAACAACGGCGAGATCACCGCCCACGAGCCAGCTCCTGCCGTCGACCCGGTCACTGGGCCCACCGTCGATCCGCAGCTCTCCCCCGAGGAGCGCGACGCCATCGCTGACCGCGGCAACGCTCCGACCGGGGACCCCGATGCCCAGCAGGCCGCCGCACGCATCGCCAACGACCTTCCGGTGACCCCGGATCAGGCCTCGGCGCTCGCCGACGATCTGCGTGACGGTGCGGACTCCTCCACCCCGGAGGGGCGGGCCGCGCATCGAGCCGCGGACCACCTCGCTGCTTCCGCTGGCGACGAGCCGGACGATACTGGGCGCCCCGAGCCGGGCACGATCGGCGCGGTCGGCGTGGGCGACACCATCGCCCTGCCGGGCGAGTTCGCCCCCGACACCCTCGCCTCGTACAAGGTCGTCAAGATCGAGGACGCTGCTGGTGGCGTGCGGGTCCTCACGATCGAGGACGAGGACGGGATGCGCTTCAAGCGCTCCCTCGGGTCCGGGGAGCCGCTGTACCAGCTCCCTGAGCCGCAGGCCCCGGCCGGAGACGACGAGGCTGAGCCGAGAGACCCGAACCCGGCGCCCGACGCCGACCAACTCCGCGCCGACTACGCGGACTCCGTGGCGCGTGCGGTCATCGACAACGCCATCCAGGGCACGACGACGCCGGGCAGCATCCACCAGCTCCGCGAACAGATCGCCGCACAGCTCACCCCCGAGGCCCTGCGCCCGGCGATGCGACGGGCCCGCAACGGAGCCCTCTCCGCGATCACCGACGCCGGTATCGACGGAGACGGGCGGACGGAACTCGTGCGCTCCCTGCGCGGAGAGGCCGCGCGCTCCCGCACGGACGCCATCCGGGCCGCCCTGCGCACGCTCGACGACATGGAGCCGCTCGACGGCGAGACCGAAGAGGACACCGCCCACCGCGCGGCCGACCTCCTGCGCCTAATACCCGATGCCCTGCGCAACCGGGCCGAGCCGGACAGCACCGATGGGGACTCGCACGTTGATGACGCCGTGACCGGACACGTGGACGACGCCGTGGGCGACGCACTCCAGAGCGCCGCTGCTGGCGGACTGACTGAAGAGCGCCGGGCCGCAATCGTCGCTCAGCTCGCAGCCCGGATGGCTGCGAACCGTGATGTCACCGCGCAGCGCATCGCCGCCTCCCTGCCCGCCGGCCAACGGTCCGGGCTCCTCCCACACATCGTGGCCGCGCTGGTCGTCCTCGCACGGAAGATCGTCGCCGTGATCGCCGCGTTCCTGAAGGGATTGGCGAAGGCATGGAGGAAGAGCCGCGAAGGCCTGCGGCGCATGCGCGAGCGCATAGCACGCTTCCGCCGCAACCTGGTGCAGCGTGTCAAGACGTGGCCCGAAGCCCGCCGCCTGCGCCGCCTGGCCGCAGCAACTAACCTGCCCGGCCACGCCGACGGGCTACCTCTCGGTGACCGCATCGCCCACTGGGCACGGCTCATGCCCGCCCCGGGACGCTTCGGACAGGTCTCCCGCCGGGCACGCTGGTACCGGCCCACCAACCGGTCCGCCCTCGCCGGGGGGCAGCTCCCGCCTGTGCAAGACGGTGTCCGCTGGATGCCAGACCGTGCGGTCGACGGTGGCCCCGGCCCGCAGGCTTTGCGGCACCTGGCCGCCGTACGGGCCGCTGGACTCGACGTGGATAGTCACGTCGCCGGCCGCCTGACCGCCGCGGCACCCGAGCTGGGCGACGACCCGCACGGCACCGTCCGTCACGCCGCCAGCCACGCGGACACGGCCGAGCGGCGCCTGCGCGACCTGCAATCAGCGGCGGCTGGCGGCGCTCCGGACGTGGACATAGAGATCGATGTGGCCCGCGTCGAAGCCCAGTCCGCCAGGCAGGAGGCACGGCGCCTTCAGCAGGCATACGCCGCGGCGCTGCCGGACATCGTGCGGGACACCCTCGCCGAGTTCCGCGACATGGGGCCGGCCGCCGGGTCCAACCTGGTCACCACCCCGGACAGCGACCCGGAGGCCATCCGCGCGCTCGTGGACGTCTCCCGGTTCGTGCCGCGGGACTGGCTGACCCCCACCGAGTCACGGTTCCTGGCAGCGCGGAACGGCGACGCCGGCAGCTATGACGGACGTACGGCCACGGTCGCGGACCTCGGCGACGCCGGGCGACGCACGGCCGCGAACGCGCTGCTCGCTCACCTTCAGCGGAACTACCCCGACCTCATGGCCGCGCAGGAGGCATTTCACTTCTCCCGCACCCACCGCGGGCGGACCGGCGCACGCCGTCGCACCTCCCTGGATGTGCTGCTGGGACGGCTGTTCGGGAACCGGGCGACGCAGGGCATCCCGGATGACATCGTGCCGCTCGGCCTGGCGACGCTGTTCTCCGGCGACTGGTACGAGGACGACGACCTGCGGGCTTTCCTTCTCGGACTGCTCGCCACTCGGTAGAAGGAGCACAGCATGTTGGTGACGGGAACGCTGGACGACGGCGCGGGCTACCAGGTCGAGGTGACCGGACGCGAGGAGCAGCCGATCGTCGGCTCCCGCCGCGTGCGGGCGCTGGTCGAACAGTGCGTCGGGCAGCCGATACTGCTCGGCCCGCTCGGGCCGCAAAGGGACCTGGAGGCCACGGACACCGCCGCGGTGCTCGCGCTGCTGCGCCAGCACACGACGGTCGTCGAAGTCACACAGTGATGGCGAAGACCCACAGGTGAGGGTCAGCCCCCGGAATGATCACGTAATGGACGATGGCGGCGCGCGTCGAAATGACACGCACCGCCTCGTCCAGGTCGTACTTGTCGGCTTGGGGCCACAACCAGGGGTCAGAGCACGCCTGGAGGACTGCTGTGTGCAGCTCCTCCTTGTCGGGGACGGGCAGGTTCTTGATGGTCTCGCCGACGTTCGCGGCGAATCGAGCAGGAATCGCTGTCACGCGCCGAAGACCTCGGCCATCTCCATCGCGCCCGTCTCGGGCTGCCCGTCGGCCTTCCACTTCTTGTAGGCCACCGCGGCGTGCATACGAGCCCGCGCCTCACGCATGTCCGCGCTCCCGGACGCAGCAGCGAGATCGGCCTCAAGCACCGAGGCGATGTAGTCGCTGATCTCCATGCCGGACCGAGAGGCAGCGGCTCGCACCTGCTCTGCGAGTTCGGGCTGCACCCGAGCATTCAACTGAGTCTTAGCCATAGCAGAATCCTAGCGATTCGCTACGCGATCCGGCAGGGGGGCGGCGCGAGACGTAAGCCAACCTTGCCCTACACCCTGCATCGCGTGGACTACGCATACGCCGTGAAGAAGCTGCCCCAGCCCGGTGACCCGGCCACCGAGGAAGAGCCGGCCGAGGCTCCGCCCGAGCCTGAGCCCCCGCAGGGAGACGACGCCCGCCCATGGGCCGGCGACGTGTACGACGAGGGGGACGAGACCGACCCCGCACAGGCGTACACCGCCTTCTCCGGCCCAGCCGGCGAGCAGGCCTGGCTCGACAAGGCAGAGGACGGCACCCTCACCGGCTGGGTACGCGACGAGACCGGGCAGGTGTGGCGCTATTCGGACCCTGACGCCTGGGCCATCGACGTGGACGACGCAGGCATGTCCGAGACCGGCGGCACCCGCGGCGCCGGCCCGGAAGCCGAGCAGCCGGGCGGCCAACCGGTAGACCCCACCGCGACACCAGACCCGACCGCTCCCGACCAGGCGCAAAGCGGCGGCCTTCCCCTCGACTTCGGCACGGCTGACGAAGTCATCCCCGCCGACGGCACGAAGCCCGCAGACCCAGAAGAGGACGGCCCAGCGGCCGAGGAGACCGACGAGGAGGCGGACGCAGAGGGGACCACCGAAGAGGACGAGGAAGAGGACGACACCGGCAAGGGGAAGCGTCCCAACCCTTTCAAGTGACCTGGGCGACGGGCACGGCGGGACGCTAACCACCTCGCGGAGGCACGGTGCGCACCGCCGAGAACCCGCCCAGGAGGAACCCGCCGTGCCGAGAACCCCGCCGCCGCCCAACGCCCCACTGCGCCGCCCCACCCAGCCAAAGGGCGTGGTCCGGGCCATCTACGCCGTGACCGGAGTCGTGGACGAAGTCGCAGACCTGATCGTCCCCGGCGCTTTCACCCGCACCCTCGCCACACGCCGGGTCAAGGCGGCATGGCATCACGAGTGGAAAGACCCGGTCGGCACCGTTCTGGAGGTCGAGGAGTGGATGCCTGGCGATCCGCGGTTCGGCACAATCCCCGGCGGGACGGTGTGGCCGCGCGAGGCCGGCGCGCTGGTCTCAACCGTCCAGTACAACCTGCGCACCACCCGGGGCCGCGACACCTACGAGCAGGTCAAACAGTGGCATGAGAACGGCGAGGCCCAGTTCTCCATCGGCTACAAGGTGACCGTCGGCGGCGCGTCCAAGCGGCATGACAACGTCCGCGTCATCCACGACTTGGACCTGTACGAGATCAGCCCCGTGCTCCACGGAGCGCACCCCATGACCCGCTCCCTGGAGGTGAAGACCGCTTCCGGTGCCGGTGCACAGAAACTGGAACGCAAGGCGATCTGGTCGGCGGTCGAGCTGAAGGCCGCCGAAGCGGAAGCCGGCCGCGGTGCGATGGTCGCGCTGAAGCTGCCTCCGGATGTCGCCGCTCGCATCGCGCACCCGGAAGGCACGGCGCCCGCGGACCTGCATGTCACCCTGGCCTACCTCGGCGACGCGGCAGCACTCGGCGGCCACCCCGATGACCTCCGCGAAATCGTCACTCCGGCCGTCGGCAGCCTCAGCCCCCTGACGGGCAGCATCGGCGGCATCGGCAAGTTCCCAGACACTGGCGACGGCGAACCCACCTGGGTTCCCCTGGACGTACCGGGCCTGGCCGAGCTTCGGCAACGCGTCGTCGACACCCTCGGCACCTCGGTGTACGCCGACAAGCTCCAGACCAACCACGGCTTCACCCCGCACATCACCCTCGGCTACAACCTGCCCGACACCGAGCTCATCCCAGCAACACCCGTGGCGTTCGAGCAGATCGCCGTGGTGCGCGGCCCCGACATCTCCTTCGTCCCGCTCGGCGGTGCACAGGCGCCGACCGCACAGACCCCCGCTGCACCCGAGGCCACGCCCACGCCGATGGAGGCGAAGACCGCCTCGCAGGTCGTCATGGAGGCCAAGGCCGGCGGCGCGAACGGCAACCGCGGCGACGCCGAACAGCTCCGCCGCTGGTACGCCTCCGGAGGAGGAGCGGCACAGATCGGATGGGGCGCGGCGGGCGACTTCGACCGCTGTGTGGACATCGCCTCGAAGCACATGACCGCCGACCACGCCAAGGGCTACTGCAACCTGCGGCATCACGACGCACTCGGCATCTACCCGGCCACCCACGCGGCAGAGCACAAGTCCGCGGCCCAGATCGTGCTCGAAGCCAAGACCGCCTTTGCTGTGCCCCTCACGGAGGTTCCGTTGACCACCCCCATGCCCTTCTCCTACGAACAGCTCCGCGCCCGGCTCACCGACGCGGCACGCACCCTGCTGTCACCCGAAGACGGCGACTGCTACGTGGCGATCGAAGCCACCTACCCGGACCGCGTCATCGTCTCCCGCCACTCCCGAGACGAGACCAACACATACGCGATCCCGTACACCACGGCCGGCCGGGACGTCGACCTCGGCACTCCCACCCCGGTCGAACTGACCACCGTGGCGCTGCCCGTCACCGGAGAGAGCCACGCAGTCGACGGAGACGAAGAGATCGACGCCCGGTTCATGCAGCCCACCGCCACGGCGCTCCAGGACGCCACATCGCTGATCGAGGTCTCCGACGCCGGGCCCTCCCACCTCCAGCACCTCAAACCCGTCATCACCAACCTGCTGACCACGCTCGCGAAGAAGGGTCTCCCCATGGACGACGACAAGCGCCACGCCCCGGCCGGTTCCTCCCTCGATCTGTGGGACGCCGACTACGACGTCTCCGACGGCTGGGACGACGACGAGGGTGAGAACGACGAGACCACCGCCCCCGAGGACAGCGTCTCGGACGACGTACCCGCGACCGACATGCCGACCGACGACACCGAGGACCAGGACGACGACGATCAGGTCCGTCTCAACGCCGACGAGGTGAAGGCCGCACTCGCCTCACTGGCTCTCTGACCTGCGCAGACAACGGGCTCCCGGCTTCGCGAACTATTCGCGCCCGGGAGCCCGCGACGTAAACCCATGCACTCCTCTTCCATACGCCTCGCGTTGAGGCGTCCCGGTGCTGGCCGGGCGAGCGACGCACGCAATCGCCCATCCAGCACAGGAGAGTGCAACCGACATGGCAACCGCCACCACCGATAAGAGCCTCCTCCGCTCGCTCAAGGAACAGCTCGGAGAGAAGTCGGCTGAGGCCGAGCGCATCGCCTCGACTTTCAAGGAGGAGAACGGTGCGTTCGTCGTCTCCACCGAGCAGCGCAACGCGTACGTCAAGGCCGTCAAGGACGCCCAGGAGATCAAGGGCCTCCTCGACGCCGCCCAGGGCGCCGACGCCCTCAGCGGCTACCTCGACGCCCCCGACGGTTCGTCCGCGGCCGGACAGTTCTACGGCGGCGGCGCGGTCGGCACCGAGGTCAAGTCCCTCGGCGACATGTTCGTCGAGTCCGATGCCTACAAGGCCGCGGCCCGCGCCGACTTCAAGGACAGGCCGTTCATCCGAGCCGAGATCGAGGGGAAGAGCATCTTCTCCCTGTCGGCCGGCACGCACACCCACCAGGCTCTCGGCGGAGTCCAGGATCTTGGCATCACCGAGGCCCAGCGCCGGAAGTGGCACATCCGCGATCTGTTCCCGAGCGCCAAGACCAAGAACGCGGTCCTGCTGGGCATCCGCGAGACCGGGTGGGTCAACAACGCCGCGCAGGTCGCTGAGCGCCGGGCCGCCGACGGCGTCTCCGCGCCGACCGGGCTCGACACCGACGTGTTCGGCAAGGCCCCCCGCTCGAAGCTGAAGCTGGAGCCGGTCGCGTTCCCGATCGCCGAGATCGCCCACATGATCGACGGGCACAAGAACATCCTCTCGGACGAGCCGCGACTCAAGCAGTTCATCAACTCCCGGCTCATCGAGGGCATCAAGTTCGCCGAGGACTACGACCTGCTCCACTCGGTCGGCGGCGACGGCACCTCGATCACCGGCCTGTTCAACACCCCGGGTGTTCAGCAGTACGCGGGCGACGCCAAGGACAAGTTCTCGATCCAGATGCGGCGCGCGATGACGAAGTCGCTGCTGGCCGAGTACGAGCCCACCGGCATCGTTCTCTCCCCGACGATGTGGGAACAGGTTGAGGTCGAGACCGACGACAACGGCGCGTTCCGCGTCGCGCTCCAGGTCGCGGTCGGCGCGCAGAAGAAGGTCTGGCGGATCAACGTGGTCGAGACCACGGCGATGCCGGACAACAACTACCTCCTGGGGTCGTTCGGCATGGGCGCCCAGCTTTACGACCGCGAGAACGTCTCAGTCACCGTGTCCAGCGAGAACAGCGACAACTTCGAGCGCGGCGTCCTGACGTTCCGAGCGGACGAGCGGCTGGCCCTTGAGGTCTCCCGCCCGGAGTCCTTCGTCATCGGCACCTGGACCACGCCCACGGCCTGACCCGTGCGAGCCCGGTAACCGGGCTCACCAGCGGAGACGCAAAGCGGGGCCGGACCGTACGGTCCGGCCCCGCTCCCTTGTACAGAGAGGACTGCCGTGGCAGACACGAACGGGCTGATGGCGGCCCTCACCCAGCTCGCCGAGGCGCCCCCAGCCCCCCGCGGCCCGCGGTGCACTGTCGGGACCATCCTCGACGAACTCGACTCCAGCACCGCGCAGAAAGTGCGCGACGTGCTCGACAGCCCGGCCATCAGCTCAACGCAGATCGCCGACGCACTCTCCGGCAGCGGCCACCAGGTCCAGGCCCCCGCTGTCGCCCGGCACCGCCGCCGCAGCGCCTCCAACGGATGCAGGTGCCCGCGATGAGTCTTGACGACCACCTTGACGCGCTGCTCGCCCCGGCCTCCGCAGAGCAGTCCACGCCGTCTGAGGTCACCCGGCCCGCAGCGTCGGCCCCCAAGGGGTGGGAGCCCGGCGTCCGGTACGAACAGGGCGGCTCGATGCTCGTCACCGCGCCGGCCGCCGACGCGCCACCCCAGGACGAGACCGGATGGCGCGCTCGCGTCGAAGGACTCGGCCTGGTAGTCCCCGACGGGTACCGAGTCCGGCTGGTCGAAGCCCGCCACGACCCGGCCGCCTGGCATCGCTACGCCCAGGGCGAGGACGCCGTCACCCGCCCCGTGTGGCGCTGCCGGTACCTGATCGAGCCGTCCGTACCGGGCTGGTCGTCCGCCGAAGACCTCAACGCCCTCGTACGCGACGCCATACGGCGCCGCCGGAAGCCGCGCGCGGCGGCCGAACAGCCCGCGCGGGCCCTCGCCGTGGTGTACGCAGATCCGCAGGCCGGCAAGGTCGGCCGCGACGGCGGAACCAAGGAGTTGGTGGGCCGAGTAGCTGAGCGGTTCGACCGGCTCCAGGACCATCTACGCGACCTCGCCAAGGTCGGCCGGGCACCCGACTCTGCGTACTGGCTCGATGCAGGCGACTGCATCGAGGGCTTCGAGAACGTCACCGCGCAGGCCTTCACGAACGACCTGACGCTCACACAGATGGTCCGGCTCCACCGGCGGCTGACATTCGAGGGCTTGGACCGCCTCGCCACCGCCTTTCCCCGGGTCGTCGCCGCGACCGTCGGCTCAAACCACGCGAGGGTGCGCCGCGGCAAGGACGCCGTCGGACCGCCCGAAGACGACTGGGGCATCGAAGTCATGTCGCAGATCGCCGACGCCTACGGCCGCAATCCCGACGCCTACGGCCATGTGTCCTTCGTGATGCCCGAGCCCTGGCGCGACACCGTCTCCCTCGACATGGCGGGAACGATCGTCGGCCTCAACCACGGTCACCAGTACGCCCGCCCAGAGAAGGCCCCGGAATGGTGGAAGGGCCAGTCCTTCGGCCGCCAGCCCATCGCCGACGCCAAGATCTTGGTCAGCGGCCACTTCCATCACTTCCGCGCGCAGCAGCTCGGCAACGGCCGCCTCTGGGTACAGGCCCCCACCCTCGACAACGGCTCCGACTGGTGGGTCATGCGCTCCGGCGAGGTGTCCCAACCCGGCCTGCTCGTCTTCTCCGTCACCGCAGACGGATGGGACGACCTGCGCATCCTGTAGTGCGCGACCCAAGGCAGTCCCTTCCGGCACCCTGCCCACCTCAGACCACCGAGAAGGGACTCCCCATGGGCCTGTACAACGCAGCCGGCGCCCGCATCACGAAGGCAGCCTTCCCCGCCACCGCAGTTACCGACCCCGAGAAGAAGACCACCGCGGACATCTACTCCACCCGCCCGCACGACATGGGCACCCGTCCCAACGACACCCGCGACGGCGTGCCCGAGGGCTCGATCCGCACCCTGCTGTTCAAGGCGGGAACCGTCCTGCGGCAGTCGCAGATCGACAAGCTCTTCCCTCCGGCGACGATCGCCACCATTACCCCGAGCACCGGTCCGGCCGCCGGCGGAACGGTCGTCACCATCACCGGAACCAACCTCGACGGCGCCGCCGACGTGAAGTTCGGCAGCACCGCCGGGACCAATCTCAAGATCCTGTCCGCCGGACGACTCCAGGTCACCGCCCCCGCAGGCGCGGCCGGAGCCGTCAACGTAGTCATCGGCGACGAAGCAGGGGCCGTCAGCAAGACGGGAGGGTTCACGTACGCGTGAGCGCCCGGGGCGCGCCGTGATGCCCGCGACGTAAGCCCCTCGCGGGGTTCAGGGTTCCTCCGCCAACGCCCGTACACCGGCAGGAGGACCCTGTGCCACCCCGCACCCGCAAGACCGCCTCAGACGACACCGAGGCCACGACCCCGGAGACAACCGCCCCCGAGGACAACACGCCCGCAGCGACCGAGCCGCCCATGCCGGAGATCGTCGAGGACAAGGCAGCCCCAGCCGACACCGAGACGAAGATCCCCGACGTCGCACCACTCGCCCCTCCCCGCACCCCGGAGCCGATCCCGGAGCCGGTGCCGCTCACGACGGCGCAGCAGCTCCTGCCCGCGAAGATGGGCGACCGCATCGTGGATGACGCCACCGGCGAGCCCCCGGCGAACCCGGACGGCGTGTTCGTCCCCGTCATGCCGCACGGCGGCTCTCTGCGCTGCACCGTCCGCCTGGTCGAACACGTCGGCATGGGCGCCTACAACACCCCGACCACCCGTCTCCTCGTTCCGATCGGCGCCGAGCTGCGCCGCGACCAGGCCGAGCGCGTAATCGCCCGGCTCCGCGCGCAGCTCTCCGCGTCCGCGGACAGCGAGTAAGGGGACATCCGGTGGCGGTGTACGACTACCGACCCGTCTGGGCTGGTGCCTGGTGCGATCCGGACCCATCCGGAGGGCAGGTCAGCCGAATCGACCTGTATGCGACTCCCGACCGTAGCGGCGCCGTCGTAGCGACCTCCGGGCCGGCCGTGCGGCTGCGCGCGACCGTGTACCGGTTCACGCTCCCCGACAACCTCCCCGACGGCCGGTACTGGTGCGCCGTCACCTTCATTCCCGGCAAGGACCAGACACCCGCCACCGACCGCACGGTCCGCGCTGACCTTCCACTCGGTACGGCCCTGATCGCCTCCGCCGAGGACATCGCCAGTGAACTGGGCGTCTCCTTGCCGATCACCGCGGCGCAGCGCGAGGAGTACCGCGACGCCATCGCCAAGGCCCAGGCGGACGTAGAGGCATACCTGGGACGGCCGTTGATCCCGCAGCCGCGCACGCTGCTGGAGGTGACCCCGCTGTTCGGCTACGACCTCGACGACCCGCAGGCATGGCCGATCCAGCACTTCGACGACGTCACCACCGTAATCAGCCACGTCGCCAACCTGGACGACCGCGACACGTATACCGTGCAGCTCCTCGTGGGCCTGGACGCCGCGGTCGAAGACCCGATCCGTGCGTACGTCGTGGCGCACGCCTCCGAGCGCATCCGCAATAGTCCGTCCTCCGCAGAGGGGGAACGCCGCGTCACGTCCGTGTCCGCGGAAGGCCAGTCGATCAGCTACGACTCTGCTCCAGTGGCCGGCCAGCCAGGCGCCCTGCCCACGCTGGACTCCCTCTCGGGCTACCGCAAGCGGCTCTACCGCCCCATCGCCGTCACCCCCGCCGCGCCCTGGCCATACGGACGCGGACGCCGCTACAGCCGCTGGTAACCCCGGCTGACCAGACAGGACACCCATGGCAGACCTCTACAACTCGTACCGGAAGAGCACCTCCGCGGCGTTCTCGTCGTACGTCGTCGCAGTCCACACGGGGATCACCAAGGCACTCGTCGTCACCGGAAGAGGCTGACCATGGCCGTCCTCCTGCCGGACCGCAACTTGACCGCGTACGTCCTGGCCCACCCCTGGAGCCGGGACGCGCACGGTGTCCCCGTCCCACCCCCGCCAGGTGCCCGGCCTGAGCCCCGCGGCACCTGGCCCGGCGCGGCGGCCGAACAGACCGACGGATCGTGGACCCTACGTGCCGACCCCGCCGCGTGGCCTCTCGAACCCGGGGATGTCCTCGGCGACGGCACCCTCACCTGGACGATTGTCACGGCCCTGCTGAAGAAGGTGCCCGGCTACGGTGCTGCCGACTACATCGCGGTCACCGCTACGCGGAACCCCCCGGAGGTTCCCTGATGGCGAAGTTCACCATGAACCCGACCCTGGAGCAGGAACTGGCTGCGCTGATCGCGCCGAAGATCCACGAGATCGGCCGGGAAGTCGAGCGGCAGGCCAAGGTGTTCGCCCCGCCCACGAAGCAGTGGATCACCGTGGCCGACGACAAGGTCCGGCCCACCCACGTCGCCGCTCACGGCCAGGAGGTACCCGGCAACCTCCGCTTCAAAATCAACTCCATGAGGTGGGACCGCGAACACCGCGGCGTCGGTGCCCTGACCTACATGAAGGAGCCCCGGGACGAATCCAGCCGCGCGGTCGCCAACCTGAAGAACTGCCGCTGCCACGCCCGCAGCATCCCCGACGGCATCTCCCGCAACATTCGTACGCTGCCCGCCATCGTCACCGGCAGCACCCTCACGGTGAAGGTCGTCGCCGAAGGAGAGTGGGTCATCCCCGCGGAGATCGGCACCGTCTACCCCGGCAACCTGGAAGCGAAGGGCGCCTACTACATGGCGCGCGCCACCGCGGCCGTCGCCGCCCGCCGTTGACTGTTCCCCCGGGGAACACCGAGAGGAGCGGGCGACACTAAGCCGCCGCGGGCTGCACTCTCCGGCCCATGACGAACACCACCGCCCGGAAGACCGCCGCCACAGCCCCCGAGCCGGAGGCCCCAACCACCATCGCCGACGCTGCCACCGAGACAGTCCTCGGCCCCGCGCTGCGAGCCGGCCAGAAGCCGCAGAAGGTCACCTTCGCCCATCACCTGCGCATCCAGGGACAGGACTTCAAGCCCGGCGACACCGCCAACCTCTCGCCGGACTACGCCCGCCAACTCCGCGCCAACGGCTACGTCGCCCGGGAACGCGGCTGACCGTGGACGCCTACGCCGTCGCTGACGCCGACCCGGTGGCTGCCGTACTGGCCTGGCTCGCCGATCACCCGAAGGTTCAGGAAGTGCTCGGCGGGCCGGGCCGCGTCTCCGGCGCCAGGGAAGCCCCCTGGCCGCACCTGCGCGTCGCGCTCGGCCCCGGCGGCAACCTCGGCGACCTCACGTGGCTCACCCAGCCGGAAGTCTCCCTGGAGCTGTACGGCGACCCAGGCGGCTGGCCCGGACCAGCCGCCATGTCCCGAATCCTCAAGGTCTGCGCCCTCGCCGCGAAGGAACTCCCCGAGCACGCCCCGCCCCACGGCCAGCCGGTCGTCAGCCACGTGCAGCCCTCGGGCGTCCTGCTCGAATCTCCACTGGAGAACGGCCAGCCACGTTGGGTCATGGGCCTGCTCATCTCCCTCCACCCCACCCCGGAGACACCGTGACCTTCAACTCCACCGGCGCCGTCGCGCACACCGCACCCATCGGCACGAACCTCCGCGAGTCCGACGCTTGGACCACGATCGGCCACATCACCAAGGTCGGCTTCGACCGCGAGCCGGACGACACGCCCTTCCTGGCACCCTCCTGGCAGAGCAGGGCGACGCGGACCGTCACCATTCCGATCCGCGCGATCAGGCATCTGCTGCCCCCGCCGCGCGCCTGCTTCGACACCCGGACGGCCATCGAGCAGCACTTCCTCAAGCAGCGCATCGCCCGCCTCCTCCTCGACGCCAGAAACTCCCGCCCCCTGCTTCCCTGCCCACTGCCGTACTGAGCCCGGGACGCTAACCGGCCGCTCTCTCCATCGTGACCCGGCCCCAACACCTGGTCACGAGGAGAGAACGCCATGGCTGGCGAGATCACCAACGCACAACAGATCGTCGTTCCTGCCCGCACCCGGCTGTGGCTTGCCCCAGTCGGCACCGCGGCGCCGGCGGACGCCGCGATCCCCATGCCGGAAGGCTGGTACTCGGTGGGCCTGACCACCGAGGATTCGCTCAAGTTCAACGAGGAGCCCCAGTTCGAACAGGTCAAGAGCGCGCAGACGGACTTCCCGTCCCGCACATTCCAGACCTCCGACTCGGCGACCATTGAGGTCGATCTCCAGCAGTGGAACGCGAAGAACTTCAAGGCCGTCTTCGGCGGCGGCACGATCACCGAGATCACCCCGGCCGGCGGCACCGGCACCCCGCCGAAGCACTACAAGTTCACCCCGCCGCGGATCGGCGGACGCTCGGAGGTCGCCGCCGTCATCGAGGTCATAGACGGCGCCAAGCTGTACCGCTACGTCATCCCCCGCGCCATGCAGATGGAAGGCGTACAGACCGACCTCCAGAAGGCGAAGGAGGCGGTCCTGCCTCTGCGCCTGGCCGTGCAGGGTGGTGACGACGCCGACGCCTGGTATTTGATCACCAACGACCCCAGTTTCGCTGACGCCGCGTAACCTGGAGCATGTACGACGGAAGGCCCGTACTGGGCGTGGGAGCTGCGGACTTCCACGATCGGTACGGGCCTTGTCGTTGTTCGCGCTGCGTCAGCCGGGGATCAGATCATTGAATCCGAGAGCCGTGGCCACCTTGGCGTAGTCCTCGATCGCCGCGGCGTTGCGCTGGGCGAACGTGTGCACGGGCGCCTGGCGGCGGTGCTGCTGCCGCACAGGACGGTTGTACCGGACCTTGTGCAACTCGAAGTGTTCGCCGTAGGTCGCCTCCATGGAAGCGATCGTCATGTCGCCTTCCGGATCTGGGTGGCCCGGGGTGGGGGTACCGGCCATGAGGATGTGCCGGACGGTGGGCTCGACTCTACGGCTCCGCCCGCGCTTGTTCTTGTTCTGCTGCGACCGCATCTCAGCCAGTTCCTCGAACGTCGCTTTGAGATCGGTCTCTTCCTTGCTCGTCACCAGTACCGGCGGCACAATCTCGTCGTCCTCTTGGAAGGGGATGAGCGCCGAGACGACCAGCTTGGACAGCGACGCCGGAAGGTCGAGAAGCCACACGTCGTCGTCACCGTCGTAGGAGTCACACAGCTCACGGAACCACATGATGAGCTGCTCGTTGCCCTCCTGAGTGGTCTCCGTGTCGAAGTTCTTGACATTCCGTGAACCCGGGACGATCTTCAGGTTCTTGATGGGCTCGTACTCGGCAGGCTCCAGGATCTCAGCCGGGTTGTCCGGGTTCGTTTCTGCGGGAACAGCCAGGTAGCGGCCCTGCACTGTGCAGGCTTCCAGTTCCGCGCCGTGCATCAAGTCGTAGATGGTTCCGTGCCCAGCAGGCAGCTCGTCCATCGCGCACATGATGTGGCTGGCACTCCGCTGGTGATCGAAGTCGAAGATTCGCACCTTGTATCCGCGCAGAGCCAGCGTTGTGGCCAGCATGACGATGGAGCTCGTCTTGGCACTGCCGCCGGTGATGATGAACGCAGCCATGAGCAGTGGCCAGTTCCGGTTGCCGGGGCGCAGATTGCGCCGCGGAAGGGTCTTTGAAGACATCGTGGTCCAGTCAGTTGATGGGCTCGGGGTCAGGGTCGTTCTCAGCGCCGGGGAACGCGATGTCGTGCTTGGTGAGCTGGGCGCGTTCCCAGGCAGTCTCAGGGACGTACCCCGTGGTTTCGATGAGCAGGCCAACGTGCTCGGCGTCCGTACGGTCCCACTGCCGGCGCCCGTCGCGTGCCCGGATCTCACCCGCTGCGAGGGCAGTCGCGAGCGTGACCCGGTTGATCAGCTCGGCCTTGCCCGACGACAGTACGGCTTCGAAGTAGGAGTCGGTGTCGCTGATGGTGAACTCTGCGCGCTCTGCCTCGCGCAGCCATCGATGGGCGCGAGTACGTGCGGCGCTCTGCTGCATGGGAGCGAGCAGGGTGCGGGCGTACAGCGCGTTGTGCTGCTCCACAGACAGCTTCTGGTCTGCGGAGACCAGGCCCTGGCAGGCCGAGTCTCGGTCCGCGGAGGCGTGGTTGCGTTCGACGGTGTCCTTGTCTGCGGCGGTGACCTTTCCGCCCACGTTCTTGCGCGGTGCAGGAGTAGCGGCCGGGCGGTCGTCGCCGTTCTTCGCTGAGCCGTTCTCGGCAGAGGCCGCCTTCTCCTGGTCTTTAGGCTGTTCCGCGTCGGCTTCCGCCTCCCCGGGTTGCCCCGTCGCCGGCTTCGCCTCGTCCACAGGAGCCGAATCGTCCTCTGGTACGTTCTCCGACTCGTCTTCCGGGGCGCAATCGGATGTCCTGTCCCGGATGGCTTGGACGGCCGCGTTCACCGTCAGGTCGTTGTCGCGGATGAGCTCCCACGCGGCGATCTGGTCGTCAGGGTCGGCCAGCTTCGCCAGGAGGTTTCGGGCAACAGTGACACCCGGGCCATCCTCGGTGCCGACGATCTCCTGAAGCGCCGTGGGCAGCTTCAGCAGCTCCAAGCGTCGTGCGACGTGGTTCGGTCCCCCGAGATGCAGCTCCTCCACAATCTCGCGATAGCTCATGCCCTCTTCGACGTTGAGTCGCTTGAACTTCCGTGCCTCCTCAATGGGCGAGAGCTGCTTGCGGTGGAAGTTCTCGATGAAGAGGACCCTGCGAATGCGGTCCGCGACGTCGTCGCGGAGGATCGCTTGGATTTTCGGCTCACCGATGACGATGTGAGCCCGCCAGCGGCGCTCGCCGAACGCCAGCACGTACTTCGTCGTGATGCCTTCGGCCGCTTCCGGGTAGTGCTTGGCGAACACGGCCGTGTGCATCACGGCGATGTCCTGGAGCAGCCCGTCGCGCTTGATGCTGTCGCCGAGTTGACTGACGTCACCCAAGTCGCGGTCGTTGTACGGGTTTGCGCTGATATCGGCTACGTCTAGCTCAAGGGCGTCGCCGTTCTCCGCAGCGGCGGTCGGCATCTGGAAGAACTTGGGGGGGGGCGGCGCCGCGGCGGGTGCTGGTACGGAAGGCTTAGCGCCGGCGCCACCCTTGTCGCCCTTTGCCCTGTTACCTGCCGTCCTCTTCTGGCGGCGAAGTTCGTTTGCCACAGATGTCTCTCAGATAGGTGGGAGATGTTGTCGAGGTAGAGGCTATCCGTCAGACACCTCTGGGCTGCTGGCACATGCCGGGAAAGTCGGCCCACCTGTTCCCCAGGGGAACAGTCCGGACAGCCGGCTCCCTTCTATCAAGGTTGATAGAAGGGAGCCGGCTCCCGCTCTCCCGCACCGAGCCCGAGACGCAAGCACACCGGTCTCTCTACGTTCCCCGGGCTTCGACACCCACCCGGGAGGACCGGCTCATGACCTTCGTTATCGACCTCGACGCTGAGCGCCGCGAGGTTCAGTACCCTCACGGCATCCCCGTGCTCCTGCGCGGTGAGCAGTTCATCTTCCCGGCGGAGATCCCGGCCGACTGCCTCGACCCGCTCTTCACGGAAGAGCTGGACCTCATGGGGGTCCTGGGCGACATCGTGAATGCCGAGGACGGCAGCACAACCACCGGGGAAGTGGTCGAGATGCTGTTCCGCCGGCCCCAGCTCCCCGCCCGGTTCTACGGTGCGGTCAAGGACATCTACCTGGCACTCCTCGGCGAGGAGACCTATCGCGAGTTCAAGGGCGTCCGCCCGTCCATCGGCGACTACGTCCGCCTGACCAAGGCCCTCGTCGCCGTCTACGGGGTGGACCTGGGAAAGCTCTTCAGGTCGGCCGACTCCTCCGCGAGCGATGGGGAGATGTCGAGTCCGACCTCAGCCGGTACCACCAGCTCGACGCCCGAGGGCTCTGGCTCCGTCCAGGACAGCCCGGCTTCATCGGCCTCCGACGACTGACGGTCCTCCTCGACGGCCTGCCCGAAGAGTCGCGGACCACCTCGTCGCCGATCGGCGGCTGGACGGTGCACACCGAACTCCTGGTGCAGCTCATCGAGGAAATCTCACTGCTCGCCTCCGACAGGCGCCGTGAAGATCCTCGGACGATCAATCGCCCGTACGACACGGCCCCGGCTGTTCCCCAGGGGAACAGCTCGCCGGCGCAGCAGCCCGCCCCACTGAACGGCCACCGCAAGATGCTCGCGGCTGCCGCCCGAAGAGGAATGGTGCGCCCCAGTGTCTGAGGGCTTGCAGGCCGGCCGTCTCGAAGTCACGGTCGTCGCGGTACTCGACGGCTTCGCCCGCGAGCTGCGGACGAAGGTCGAGACGGCCGCAGAAGGCTTGGCTGCCAAGGTCAAGATCGAGGTCGACGACAAGGGCCTGCGGAAGCGCCTCAAGAGGGCGGTGAAGGACGCCTCCGCGGGGCTCACCGCGAAGGTCATCGTCCGCGTCGACCGGGACGGGCTCCGCGGCGAGCTGGAGGAAGTAGCCCGCCGGGTCGCAGACAACGACGTCCGTGTGCCCGTTCGGCCCGACGACGACAGCACCACGGGCGGCGGCGGACTGCTCAGCCGCATCCGGAGCCTGCTGGGCCGCGCCCAGGGTGAGGCTGACCAGAACCCGGTCAACGTCCCCTTCGACATCGGCGGATCGGGACGCGGCCGGAGCGGTCGCGGTCGGCTGAGGTCGCTTGCCCTGGGCGCGATCGTCTCGCTCGCGCAACCGGCCATCGCCGCCCTCACCCAGTACGGCGCCGGGCTCACCGCGCTTGTCTCCGCAGCGGCGCCCGCCGTCGGCGTCCTGGGCGCCATACCCGGGCTGATCGTCGCCGCCGGCACCGCGGCCATCGCGACCAAGGTCGCGTTCGGGGGCTTCGGCGAGGCCTTGAAGCAGACCCTCAAGGCACAGTCCCAGCTCGCTGAGGGCACCAAGCTCACCAAGGCACAACAGCAGGCGCTCGACCAGTCCCTCAAGGGCCTGTCGACGTCGGCCCGCGCCACCGTCAAGACCGTCGCCAGCCTCAGCGGCGAGTGGCGCAAACTGAAGCAGTCCGTACAGGAACGTTTCTTCTCGAAGATCGCGGACGAGGTCAAGCCTCTGTCCACCGCGGTCCTGCCGCTGCTGAAGTCGTCCCTCGGGGACGCCGCCGGGCAGATGGGCAACCTGGCCAAGCGCGGCGCGCAGGCCATGCAGAGCGGCCCGTTCGCCAAAGACTTCAAGACGGTCGCCAAGACCAATAGCAAGGTCATCGGCAACGTCACCGACGGCGTCGCCAACCTGGCCGCCGCGGCTGGCAACTTCCTCGTTGCCTCCGGCCCGTTCGTCGAGCGCGTTGCTGAGGGCGGGGAGAAGTTCACCCTCTGGCTGCGGGCCTCCGCGCAGGCGGGTCGCGAAACCGGCTCGCTCGGCAAGTTCCTCGACCACGCCGCGGAGAAGGCCAAGCAACTCGGCCGGACAACACTCGACCTGGGCAAGGGCCTGGCCGGCGTCGGACGGGCCGGACAGGACGCAGGCAACGCGCTCCTCGACGGCCTCGAAGGAGCCATGGGCCGGTTCTCCCGCTGGGCGAACTCTGCCCAAGGGCAAGTGTCGATGAAGAAGATGTTCAGCGACGCGGCCCCCACATTCCACGAGCTGAACGCTCTGATTGGTGACCTGGTTCGAGGCCTCGGCCGAATGTCCAAGGACAACGGCATCACCGACCTGATCCGTCAGATCCGCACGGAACTGATGCCCGCGGTCGGCGCCTTCCTCAACGCCATCGGCAGCTCGGTCGGACCGGCAGTCATCGGGCTGGTCTCCAACATCGCGAGTGCCTTCGCGTCCCTGTCCTCCGCCGGCATCGGGCTTGGAACCCTCCTATCCGCACTGAACGGCCTGCTGAACATCTTCAACGGGCTGATGAACGTGGTCCCCGGGGCCGGGACCGCTCTCGGTGCCTTCCTCGGCACCCTGCTGATGCTGAAGGTCGTCACCAGCATCTCCGGCAAGGTCCAGGGGCTCGTCACCTCGATCCGCAACGTGGGCACCGTCTCCACCACCACGGCGGCGGGTGTGCCCACCCAGGCTTCGTTGTGGCAGCGCATGGGCACCGCGTACACCACCGCGGCGAGCAGTGGCGGGCGGCTGTCGGGATCAATGCGGGCCGTCGGTGTCGCGGCCGGAGGCCTGCGCACCGCGGCGGGCGGCATCGTCACCGCACTGGGTGGGCCCCTGGCCGCAGTCCTCGCCGCCGCCACCATCACGGTCGGCCTGTGGGCCAGTAGTCAGGAAAGATCCGCTCGCGCCACCGAAGCGCACAAGGAGCGCATCAGCTCTCTCGCCCAGGCCCTGCGTGACTCCAACGGCGCGATTGACGCCAACGTTCGCGCCCAGGCCGCACAGCTTCTCCAGGACACCGAGATTGCGGACGGCAAGGGCAAGCTCGTCGACAAGATGCGCGACGCGCACGTCAGCCTGAAGCAACTGACGAGCGCGTACCTCGACGAGGGCGACGGCCTCGAAACGCTGGAGAAGCAGCTCCGCAAGGTTGCCGAGGCCAACAAGATCTGGGAGGACGTGGCCGGCGGCAAGGCGACCAAACAGGTCTACTCGGACAAGGGCCAGCGCTATAAGGACGCCGCCGACGGCCTCGCGGCCATGAGCGGCGAGCTGGAGGAGGGCAAGAAGAAGCAGAAAGAGTTCGCCGACGCCACCAGCACCAGCGGCAACGCGGGTACCGACTCCTTCACCAGACTGAAGACCGCGGTCGAGGGCATGTCCAGCTCGACGGCGACCGCCGACAGCCGCGTGAGCTCCCTGAAGCGTGCCTTGGACGAATTGACGGGCGGCACCCAGTCCTTCCACGACGCGCAGACCCGGGTTAACGCGGCGGTTCTGTCGGTGAACGACGCCATCAAGGCCAATACCACCGAGCTGAAGAACGCCGGGGCGGAGCTGATCAACCACGACGGCAGCCTGCGGACTGCTACCCGGGCCGGCCAGGACTACAACTCTCACCTGACCGAGCTGCGGGACTCCTCGCTCGACGCGGCGAACGCTGCCTTCGAGATGGCCAAGGCCAACGAGATCAGCCTCCCTGAGGCGATGAAGAAGGCCGAGGGGGAGGTCCAGAAGGCAAGGGACGCGGCGATCAAGTACGGCACGGACCTAGGACTCACCAAGGACCAGGCCGCAGGCCTCGCCAACCAGATGGGCCTGATCCCGTCCTCCGTGTCCGTCCTGCTCCAGGCCAACGGCATGGAGAAGACCACGGCCGACATCCTCAGCCTGTCCACCAAGCTCCTCAACCTGCCCAAGAGCAAGACCATCACCGTGGCCACCCCGACAGCCGGCGCCATCGCCGCGTTGCAGAACCTCGGCTTTGAGGTCACCAAGCTGCCTGGCGGCAAGAAGGTCACCATCTCCGCGCCCACCGGCGCGGCGAGGTCGAACCTGGCTGCGCTCGTGGGCGACCTGTCCCGGGCCCCGGGCAGCAAGAAGATCACCGTGCAGACGCTGGTCAAGCAGGCGACCACCGACCTGACTGGCATTCGTAACCGGGTCGCGGGCCTGCCGGCCGGCAAGAAGCTGAAGATGGAGGCGCCGACCAAGCTCGCCCAGGAGGAGATCAAGAGCCTCGGCTACAAGGTCAAAGACCTCAAGGGCAAGAAGATCGAGATCACGGCACCGAACAGGACGCCAATCGCCCAGGTCCAGGCGATCCAGCAGCGCATCAACAACCTGACCGGCAGGACCGTCACCGTCACGGTCAAGTACAACTCCGAGGGCAAGCCCTCCGTCGTCTCCGGCCACGCCGACGGCGGGATCGTGAAGTACGCCGACGGTGGCATCCGCAGCATGACCGGCCGCGTGAGGGCGTTCGCGAACGGAGCCGAGCGGCACATCGCCCAGATTGCAAGGGCTGGCGAGATGCGCCTGTGGGCGGAGCCGGAGACCTACCCCGGCGAGGCGTACATCCCGCTGGCCCCGTCCAAGCGCAAGCGCTCGGAAGAAATCCTCGACACCGTCGCCCAGTTCTTCGGCGGGACCGTCGTTTACCCCGGGCGAGCACTGAAGCAGTACGCAAATGGGGCAGTTGCTCTCAACCGAGCCCAGTCCGTGCGCTCCCTGTCGGCCCCCCGCGCCGCTGTTCCCGCGGGGAACACCCCGCTCGTCGGCGGAGACCTCAACCTGACCATGGCCGGCACCCCCATGTCCCCGAGCGAAGCCCTGGGCGATGCCCTGTTCGAGCTGCGCCGTATCCGCCGAGGAGGCGCACATGCCACTGGCTGAGGGCGAATGGAACCTCTCCTACAGCAGCAACGGCATCTATCCGGCTGCCAACTTCACCTTCGGGACCTTCAGCAGCGGCTACTACCTGCTCGACCCGACCCCGTACGAGATCACCTATGAGGACGTGGACTCGGGCGATACCCCGAACCCACGGCGGGACGGCGTTCGGCTCGGGCAGGACTTCCGAGGCAAGGCAACCATCAACTTCGAGATCGGTGTCGACACCGTGGACGCCTCGCCCACGCGCCTCGGCCGGCACGGTGCGAACCTCGACGCGCTCTCCGCCCTGGAACAGGCATGGGACGCCCAGGCCGTCCGCAGACGCTTCGGCACCCCGGCCGTACTGCGAACCACGCAGGGCGGCCGAGCGCGCCGCTTCTACGGGCGTCCGCGCAAGGCCGCCCCGGCACCCAACCGCCTCACGCGGCAGGGCTACACCGCAGTCGTCGCGAATTTCGTCTCCGTGGATGGGATCGCGTACGACGACGTGGAGCAGGTCGCCACGGTCACGATGAACCCGGCGCCCCACCGGGGCCTCAAGGGGCCACTGACGACACCGCTCAAAATGACCGGCCAGGGGGCCACGAAGGTGCCGGGCGAATTCCTGGTCAGAGGCACTCGACCCACACCGGCCGTCATTACGATCTACGGCCCCGTCACGAAGCCGTCGTGCGAACTCGTCGGGAAGTGGACCGTGGGCCTCGACCTCACTCTCGCGGTGGGTGAGCGCGTCATCATCGACTCGCGGTCATGGGCTCTGACCGTGCTTCGCAACGGCTCGGCCTCCGTGGCAGGCAACCTCACCCGCGCCTCGCCGAAGCTCCCCGAACTGCTGCTGCCGACCGGCCGGCAAGACCTGGTGCTCCGGGGCTCCGACGTCACCGGTATGTCGTACATGACCGTCGCCTGGCGCGACGCGTACGCCTACCTCTGACGAGCTGTTCCCCCGGGGAACAGATGCCGCGGCCACCCCGCGACACAAGGTGTTCCCCTGGGGAACAGTCCCGCTGCCCATCACCGAGCAGCGGAGGACACCGAAATGCCGTGGGATTCAGTGCCGTGGTTCACCGAAGGAGAAGCGGAGCACTCCAGCGAAGTTGCCCGCCTCCTCGCCTACGCCGCCTTCGCAGGAGCCGAGGGCATCATCGGGAACTCCGATCTCCAGGTGAAGTCCCTGGCCACTCCGGGCGCAGCCGTACAGGTCATGACCGGAGCGTGCGCCGTTCTCAACCGAGCTGCCGGCGCGAAGTATCAGGCATACGCGGCCCGGCTCCCGACGGCGGACCAGGTGAACGTGGCGGCCACCGGCGCAGCGGCCAGATCCGACCTGATCGTGGCGCGCATCGAGAATCCATACAGCTACGGCGAGACGTGGCCCCAGCCCTCCGACCCGGCGAACGGCCCGTACGTCTTCACGCGGGTCATCTCGAACGTCCCGAAGACAACGACCCGGGTCAAGCAGGTCCGGCCAAACGACAGCGCGATCACCCTCGCCCGCATCGACATCCCTGCCAACACGAGCACCATCACGCAGGCGATGATCAAGGACATGCGGGAGATGGCGAACCCGCGCCGACGCCGCGTCGTGCGGGCGCTCCGCGGAACGTGGGACACCCCGGACGAAGTCGGCAACGTGAAGTACCCATCGTGGGAGGAGTTCCCCAACGGGGCCCGCTGGGACATCGAGATCCCCGAGTGGGCGACGTCCGCGACCCTCATGGGGACGTGGGCCCAGCTTGACCAGCGCAACCAGAAGGACTCCTACGGCCGACTCACCGTGCAGCTCGGTTCGCTCAAGACATCCGAAGTCCGCTTCCACTGCGACTACACCGGCAACACCCAACGGCACACCTTCGTCGGCGGCGGCACCCTATCGATCCCTTCGGCCATGCGCGGCACGGTCGTGGATACCCTCCTGGTCGGCGCTGGGGAGAGCGGCTACACCGGCGTCCTGGAGGCCGACGGCGGATCCGCGGTCTTCCTCGACATCGAGTTCGTGGAGGACCCGGCAGAGGATGCAATCTGATGCCCGAGGGCTGGCGGTTCATCGCCCAACGCGCGCTCGACGAGACGATCCTCGACTGGGACGTGCCCTTCGCGCTGTCATCCAACCCAAAGCGCGACCTCTCCGGCCCCGGGTCGATGAGCGGCACCATCGAGCCCGAGTACGCCCGCATGATCGGCTCGGACGGTGCCCCGCTCCTCCAGGAATGGGGCACCAAGCTGTACGCCGAAGTCGACGGCCACATTCGCTGGGGCGGCATCGTCACCAAGACGAACTACGACGCGGCGAAGTACACCATCGCGTGCGAGGGCTTCTCCTGCTACCCGCAGGGCATCCCGTATGAGAGCTACCTGATCTCGGGGAAGCTGATCACGCCAAAGGACCCGTACGCCGGCAAGGACAAGAATCACGACGGATGGGTGGACGGCAAGAAGGGCAAGCAGAAGGTCCCCAAGCCGCCGAAACCCTACGGCGGGCCCAGGGTCGACGTGTACGACGCCTTCCGCAACGTGTGGAACCACGTCCAGTCGCGTCCTCTCGGCAACATCGGCCTCAAGATCGACAGTCACGACCTGGGCGAAAAACTGGGCGCCGCGGACGGCACTGACCCGTGGGAACTGGCCTGGTGGAACAACCCGGACTGCGGACAGACACTCGACTCCCTCACCCGCGATCAGCCCTTCGACTGGATCGAGACACACGCCTGGGTGGACAGCACCAGCAACCAGATCGAGCACCGCATCCGGCTCGGCAAGCCCCGGCTCGGCCGGAAGCGGTCGGACTTGAGGTTCGCCGACGGCGAGAACGTCACCGCCATCGCCAAGCCGGAGGGCCTGGGCGACGAGTACGCCAACGAAGTCATCGTCCTCGGCAAAGGCGAAGGGCAGAAGATGAAGCGAGCGCAGGTCACCGACCTCGACCGCCGGCGGGGTCGACTACGCCGCGTCGCCACCGTCGTGGACAAGACTCTTTCCTCCGCTTCGGCGCTGCGTACGAGGGGACACCGAGAGCTGGCGGGCCGTAGCCAGGCGTTGCAGATCCCCGCGGTGCAGATCCGCAATCACCCCAACGCCCGCTTCGGGAGCTGGTCCCTGGGCGACGACATCCTCGTCCAGGTCCACGTGCCGTGGGTCGGAGACGTCGCGATCTGGCACCGCATCATCAGCGACGAGCTGAGCCCAGACGACTTCTGCACCCTCACCCTGAAGCGCTCGGACCAGTTCGTCTACTGAGCCAGCCGCTGCTGTTCCCCTGGGGAACAGCAGCCCGAGACGCAAGCCGATCACGGACCCCAGCATCCGCGGCCATGGCGAACTACCTGGACAACCAGTCGGATGCGCAGCGCTTCGCGCAAATGCTGGCCGACTACGACCGTCGGCTCCAGGCCCTCGAACGCTCCACGCAGGCCGGCTTCACATCGATCGAGGGCGGCGGCTCTCTCGACATCTACGACGACGAAGGCACCCTCAAGGGCAGTGTCGGCGTCCAGCCCGACGGCGGCGTCGCCCTGGTCCCCGTCAACACAGCCCCGCCGCCCACTCCCACGCCTCCCGCCCTCGAAGCGGTCCTCGCCGGGCTCCTCGTGAGCTGGGATGGCGAATGGGACGACGCATACGAGTCACCGTCCGACTTCTCGCTCGTCCAAGTCCACGTCGGCACGGCCGCCGACTTCACACCGGACGTAAGCACACAGGTCGCCACGATCACCGCTCCGCTCGGCGGCACCGTGACCATCGCGATCGAGGGCTACGACGCCGTATGGGTCTGTCTCGTCGCCGCGAACACCGCGGCGCTCACCGGCCTCGCCTCCACCGTCGTGGAAGGCACCCCACGCCAGGCCGTGCCGAAGGACCTGATCGACGGGATCATCACCGAGACGAAGCTCGCTGAACAGGCCGTCTCGGCGGCCAAGGTGAAGCTCGGCGCCATAGGCGCCGACCAGCTTGCACTCGGCGCTGGCAACCTCGCTCCTGACCCCAGCTTCGAGGGGCCGCAGACCACGCAGCTCATCGTCGACCACCCGGAGTGGACTCTCGCCACACCCGGCAACAACAGCCCGACCGCCCTGTCCGTCGACAGCACGAACGCCGTCAAGGAGTGGCGCAGCCTCCAACTCGCCTACCTGCGAGTGCTACCTGACGAGCGGCACTTCCTTGCCTTCGACTCCAAGGCGTCTGCCGACTTTGACGGCTCGGCCGCGAAGCTGTTCCTTCGGTACGACGACGCCGACGGCAGGGTCCTCGGGTACGGCGTCGCCACCGCGCCTCTGGTGCTCGGCGGCCCCTGGGCGCGTGCCCAGGCTCAGGTACAGGCCCCGGCTGGGACGGTGGGCGCCTCCCTGCGCGTCGAGGCGTCGGAAGCCTCAGTCGGGCGAGTGTGGTTCGACAACGTCGAGGCCCGCACGGTCGTCGCGGCCGGCATGGTCGTCGCCGGGTCGATCAGCGCCATGGAACTTGCCGTGAACTCGGTGACGGCCGAGAAGATCGTCGCGCTCGGCATCACTGCGGAGAAGATCGCGGCCTTGGCGATCACGGCGGACAAGCTGGCCGCGTTGTCCGTAACTGCCGACAAGCTGGCCGCGAACGCGGTGACCGCCACCAAGATCCTCGCCGGCAGCATCGATGCCACCCACATCAAGGCTGGGTCGCTCACTGCCGACCGGCTGTCCATCGGCACCGACGGCAACATCATCGCCGACCCCAGCTTCGAGGGTGCTGTCTCCGACCAGAGGGTGGCTGGGAGCCCGTACTGGTCCATCGTCACGCCGGGCAACGGAACTGCACGGGCCCTCCAGGTCTCGGCCGTAAACGCCACCGCGGTCACCCGGTTCATGACTCTCGCGACCCTTCCCGCCGTGCCCGGACAGAAGCTGTGGCTCGCCATGGACTACCGGGCCTCGGCCGACTGGAACGGCATCCGGATCAGCCTGTACGGCCAGTGGCTGGACGCATTGGGCAACGTTCTCGGGTACAGCACCATCACCACCGGGGACGGTGTCGCAGTCAAGGGCGCGTGGACGCGCATCACCGGCCTGCCCACGGATGCGGCACCAACGGGCACCACGCAGCTCCGCCTCGCCTGCTCGACGGTAGACGGCACCGCGGGCACCGTGCAGTACGACAACCTTGCCTGCCGGGTCGTCATGGCGTCCGGCGCCGCTGGGGCCCGCGCGGAAATCAGCCCGCAGGGCCTGCAACTCTTCGATGACGCCGGCGAAGAGGCCGTGGCGCTGATGACCGGCCGACCGAACTACCTGACGCTCAGCACCGACGGTCTGCCGGTGGCCACCATCGACCAGGACGGCGGTGCCGGCTTCCAACGCCTGACTGTCGCCGAAGGCTTCGCTGTCGGCGGCGCCGACTGGACGACGTACCTCGACCAACTGCCGCGCGGCATCCTCGCCATCGACTACCAAGCCAGCACGGTCACGGCCTCAGGCAGCGAGCTGGGATTCGTGGAGCTGAGCGTCGACATCGACCCAACGCGCATGTACCGGATCGTGTTCGAGGTCCGAGCCAACCCGTCGGCCGCGGGCGGCGAACTCCAGCTACGACTGCGCAACGGCGGGAGTGGCGCGCCCACCATCACCAGCCCACAACTGCACATCGCCATCTGGCCCATGGCCGTGGGCAACTCGTTCACGACCCGACTGGAACACATCGTCCCCGGAAGCGACCTGGGCGCGGGTACGAAGCGAATGCTCATCACCTTCGTGAACGCTTTCGGACCGAGCGGCCAGACCATCGCTCTCTACGGAGCCTCCACGTCGCTCGGCAAGTTCTACGTCGAGGACATCGGACCGCACATCCCGGAGACCGGCGGATACAACACTGGCGGCGGCTCCACCACCCCGCCGGTGCAGAAGTACACCAAGACGTACTCGGCGACCTGGAGCGGGTCGTACGCCAACCGCGGCGCCTACAACAGCTACTGGGGCAACTCCTGCTACCAGGGCTACTACAGCTCCACGAACGGCGTCCAAGCCTCCCTGATCGGCTTCCCGTCCGCACTCGGCACAGACCTGGTCGGCGCCACGATCATCAAAGCCGAGATCTATCTGTACTTCGACCATTGGTACTCGAACAGCGGCGGCAAAGCGGTCATCAAGGCCCACAAGCACACGTCACGGCCTTCCGCCTTCTCCTCCGATTCGGAGTCCAAGACCATCTCCTGGGCCCGCAACGAAGGCAAATGGGTCGACATCACGACGGTGTTCGACTCCACGTCGTGGCGCGGCATCGCCCTCGATCCCAACAGCACGTCCTCGACGTACTACGGCCGCGCCCGCGGCTACGGCCAGACCAACCCTCCCAAGCTCCGAGTGACCTACACCAAGTAGAAAGGCGCTCTGCCATGCCCACACTCCCGCTCTCCCTCACCGCCATGTGCGCGCTGGCCTGCGAGGCATCTTTACTGCCACGCATCCGCATGGGCATCGCCGTGGTGGCCAGAGAGGTACTGATGGAGAGCCCGGACACCCCGGGCTACCCACTGCGGATAAGCCTCGCCCGTACTGCGCTCAGCCCCAGCGAGGCGATGGCTGCCTCCATGACACCGGGCCTGGTCGTGTCCCCGAGTCTCCTCATCGCCGCGGCTGCCGCAGGGGCACCCGACCCGGCGCTCATGGCGGCGGCCGTCACAGATGACCTGATCCTCGACGCGATCCGAAAGGGGTGGAACGCCGCGGCCGGCGTCGTCTCCTCGTCGCCCTTGCCCGTGGCCCCCTGACGCCCGGTACCCGAGGACGTAAGCGAATCCAGTAGTGCAACGTGCGGGCTGCGGGGAGCCGCGGGCTATACGGCCCCGGCTCCCGCGCACCCAATCCATTCACCACGAGGAGGCGCCATGGACTGGCTGAACTCCGCGGCGCCCGTCTTCGCTCCCGCCTTCGGTGCCCTCGGCGTCATTACTGGCGCCTTCTTCAGCTACCGGCAGGTCAAGCGCAGAGGCGAGACCGACGAACGCGTGGAGACCGTGAAGGCCAAGCTGACCGCCGAGGCCACCGAGGGCCAGACGTACGTCGAGGCGATGAAGACCGTGACCGCGGGCTTCTCCTCGCTGCTCGACCAGCAGCGCGGCATGCTCGATCAACAGTCGGTGCTCCTCGACCAGGAACGCACCATGCACGCGCAGACCGTCGACCGGGTCACCATGCTGGAGGCCGGGCACCTGGAGCTGACGCGCGAGGTCCGCGAGCTCCAGGAGGAGCAGCGCAAGGACCGCCGCTGGAAGGCTGCGGCTCTGGAGTACATCCGCGATCTGCGCGGCCTGGTCGCCCGGTCCCTGGCCCGGCCCGCCCCTGAGCCGCCGGAGGAGATCGCCGCGGACCTCGACGACGGCGGCCGGTGAACGTGGCCGCGACGTAAGGCCCGGCCCGGGTGCAGGGTCCCGTCGTCCCTCCCACCGACAGACGGGAACTCACCATGTCGTCCACACTCGACTCGATCGCCACGGGCTCCGCCGTCGGCGCCCTACTGCCGCTCCTCACCGCCGTAGTCCAGCAGCCGCGATGGTCTGCCCCCATGAAGAAGGTCGTCGCCGTGGCCTCCGCGCTGATCGCCGGCGTCGTCACCGTCGTCTCGGTCGGCGGCCTGGAGCAGTTCCAGCACGGCGTGCCGACCCTCGCCACGTTCGTCGGTCTCCTGGCCGCATCCCAGAGCGCCTACGACCTGATCTGGAAGCCGACCCGCGTCGCTCCGGCCATCGAGTCCGCCACTAGCCGGAAATCGCCTACAGCGGCCGGATAACGCCGCAGCGTGCGGCTCTGCGGGGGCTGCACGGGTATCATCCGCATCGAGGTGGCCGTCGTGCCGCCGATCTCACCGCCGAAGGAAGCATCCACGCGGTTCCTGGTCCATCTTCTGGTGACCCGGAGCGTAGCCGCGAGGAAGAGCGCCAAGATGGCCGGGTACTGGCTGCTACCCGGGACGATCCGGCCCGCGGGGGGATCGGTCGCACGGCGGCCACCTCGCCCTGCACCCCATGTCGGCACCGGCCGGCCACGAGCAACTTCAGGAGGGCCAGCCGGTATGGCGGCAACGCAGCAGAGCGGCCAGGCCAAGCCCGAGCGAGATCAGTGGACGGAGCCGGACCCGGCCAAGGTGCGCGAGCAGATCGACGCCTACCGCGCGCTGACCAACCGGCAGTTCGGCCAGGCGCTCGCCGCCTTCATCTACGACCAGGTGCACGGGGACGTGGACCAGGTTGCCGCGTATGCCATCCGCTCCCCGGAGCTTGCCCGCAAGGCTCGGCGGCTGATCCCCGACCTGGTGAAGGCCCCGGAGAAGTTCGTTCCGGCGCCGGAGGGCGAGAGCAACAACGCTCGCCGGGCGCGCCTCGACGCGTTCCGTGCTCGGGCGGACCACGAGAGCCAGCTCCTGCACAACGTCGCCGCGGCCCTGATCGCGCGCCGCGGCCACCTCCCCCCGGAGTCGAACCCGCGGGCCCGTGCTCGTCGGCGCCTCGCCGACGAGTACCCCGAGCGCTTCTTGGAGTTGGTGCGCGAGGAGCAGCAGGCCGACCAGGACCGCGCCGCCGCAGCGGCGGCCGAGCGGAAGAGGCAGCGCGAGGAGAGCGCCGGCGCGTAGCGCGGCTCGATCGCAGCGGAGGGCGTACCCCAGTGGGTACGCCCTCTCTCGTTTTCGCCCGTACCCCCGTACCCCCGCCGCTGGGGTACGGGGGTACGCCGTGACGGCCGGGCGGGGTACGGGGCTCGGCCGCGCGTGGGGTACGGGGTGCGGGGGTACGGGGTGCGGGGGTACGGCCTAGCGGATGGGATCGGGTACGGGTACGGGGAGCAGCACGGGTACGGGTTCGGGTACGCGCAGGCCGCCTCCTGGGTACGGCCGCATACGTGCAGGTCAGAGGTACGTACCCGCCCGCCGGGCTCTCGGCCGCGGTGCCGTGGTCCGCGTCGTGCCGACGGCCGGCTGAGGTGTTCCCCTGGGGAACACCTCGGAGCCGTACCCTCGCCCGCGGCCTGCGTGTGCGCGCACCCGGGGCCGTACCCCGTACCCCGTACCCCGTACCCCGTACCCCGTACCCCGTACCTTCGGGCGGCGTACCCGGGCAGGTCGGCCGTACCCCGCACCCCGTACCTTGCCGCCGCCGTACCCCGTACCCCGTACCTTCGGTGGGCCGTACCCTTCTGCGGCTGGTGGGTACGCGGACCCGAACGGACCGGCAGCCCCGGGCGCGCACCCGAGCTGGATGGTCTTTGTGGGCCTCATGGCGTGACGTGACGTGACGTGAAGCCGCGCCCGTGCCGGGCCGCGGAGATCCCGTTCGCCCCCTCCAGCACCCGGCACGCCACGTCACCCGTCATCGCGGCTGGAGAACCTTCTTGATGAACTCCTTGATGCCCCGCGCAGGCACCCGCTCGCCGAACTTCGCGTACTCGTCCGCCGCCACTGTCATCCCCTGACTCCGCAGCGCTTCCAGCACCTGGGGGCGGTGCGTCCGGACATGGTCGAGGAGCCGCGAGCCTCCGCGGATCTGCTCAATGCTCGTCGCGTTCTCGGGCAGCAGCTCGTCAAGGAAATCCATGCTGTTCACACCGAGCATCTGCGCCTGGAACTCCGCCTCCGCGAGCGAGTTGGCGAAAGCCCGCTCCTCAGCCGTCATCTGCGCGCGAGGGCGCTGGGGAGTCGCCGGGGCGGGTCCGGGCGGCGGGGGCGGCTCGGCGGGCGGGGCGGCAGGGGCGGACGGATGCTCGGGGGCCGCCGACTTGAGCCGGTCGTCGATGGCGAGGAGCGCCAGCTTGATCGCCGAGTTCGCTTCCATCGTGCCCCACTCGGTCTTCACGACGGTCTGCCGCAGCGGGCCCGGACCGCACTGCTCCTGAAGCCCAGTGAGTAGCGCGCGGCCCTTCTCCGGTTCGCGTAGGGCGTCGATGAGGTACTTCTCGATCTCCTTCGGGTTGAGCTGCTGTGGCTGCTCCGGTGGCGTCGGCTGCTGAGGCTGGCGCGAGGCCTGCGGCTTCGTCGGACGGGAAGAGCCGGCCGGGGCGGGCTGGGGAAGGTGGGTGAGCGCCGTGTCGATGGCCGAGTTGGCGTCCGTGTGCCCCCAAGGAGTGTTCACCCTGACCTCGGCCAGCACGCTCGCCCCGTAGTGGGACCGCACCTTGACCAGCTCCGTGCGCCGGTCACCGTCGGACTCAAAGGCGGTCCGGATGGCAGTGGAGACCTCTTCGGCGTCGGGCAGTTGTCCCTGTGCCGCCTGCCGGCGAGCGTCGCGCGAGCGGGATGTCCGTACGGCGAGCCGCTCTACCTCGGCGGCGTGCTCCTCGATGTAGGCCTCGGGCCGCGGGGCCACGTAGGTGCGCTGAGCGGTGGGCAGCTCGTGCAGGCCGAGATCTCGCATCAGCTTGTCGAGGGAGAACCCTGGGTACGGGACGGTCGCGTCCGGGTCGATGTTGAGGCGCAGGCTGCGCATCCCGGTCAGGAACGCCCGCCGGTACCCGCGGAGCTGGACCGTGCCCGTGACCTCGAAGGGAAGCTTCCGCTCTGCCTGGATCTTCCACGTGCGGTCTTTGGTCGGCTGCCCGGCTGCGTCGAACAGGGTGACCTCATCCATGCGCGCGCAGATGATGACCGGTCCGTCGTGATGGCGCAGAGCGTCGATCACCATGCCCCATCGCCGCTTGGCCACGTTCCACTGGTCGCTGGTGATGGTGTAGTCACTCGGCTCAGGAGCGGGCAGCTTCTGCCGCGCAGCCCGAAGGGCGGCGCGCTGGCGGGCGATCACGGCCTGTTCGTCACCGACGAGATCCCACAGGATGCTCGCCGAGTCCAGGACGATCGCGTTCGGCTTGCCGTCCTCGCCGCGGGGCTGCCAGGCGGCCCAACGGATGGCGTCAAGGAGGTCCAGGAAGCCGCCATCGTGCGGAACCAGCTCGTAGCGGGCGCCCGGGACAGACCCGTAGTGGTGGCCCTCGCCCTCGCCGATCTCGACCCAGAAGGTCCGGCCGATCAGGTCGCTTCCGGAGAACTTGGCGGCCTCGTAGGACTTGCCGGACTTCTCCGTCCCCGCGAGGAGGAGCATGGGCCATGACGGGTGCCCGTTGGGTGTGATGGTCGTTCTCTGGCGCTCGGGGGCGACGCGTCCGGCCACGGTGATGCCTTCCTGGTTGGTTCGGAGCGTTCACGCCCCGGCTCGCTCGTGCCGGGGCATGGTGCGCCTTCAGGAGGCCTTACATCCCCCTTTGGCGTGGTTTACAGTTTACCACCTTGGCTAGGCGTTCGGGGGTGTGAAGAGACTGGAAACCGGTGCTTGGGTGGCCGGATCGAGCAGATCGTCAGCGTGCCGCTCGTACCAGGCGTCAAGGGCCGAAGCCGTGGCGAGAATCTGCTCCGGCTGCTCCAGGTCGGCGTCGTTGTCCTTTGCCCAGTGGAGCGTGCCGGCCTCGAACTCCACGCGCAGTGCCTCTTCATCGCGGCCGAGAGCGGCGGCCAGCTCGGGCCACGGCGTTCCGTCCAGCACCTCGGCGCGGACAGTCCAGTTCAGTACCTGGAGGCTCAGCAGCCGCAGCCGCCGGGCCGCACGGATGCGGTCGGCCGCAGCCGCGTCGCTGGAGGAGTCGCCAACGATGCCGCGGGCGAAGTCCGCGACCTCGCGCGCATGGCCGGCGGCGAGAAGCCGCGCTTCAGCAGCCTGGCGTGAGGGGTCCATGAGGTCAGTCCGTTCACTGGTGTCGATACGACGACGGCGAGCGCCCCGAGAATACGAGGCGCCCGCCGTCACAGAAGCGGAAGATACGAATCAGCTCACGCCGACCAGTTCCTTCTCCTGCGCCTGCTCCTTGCTCTCCAGGTACCACCGCTCGAACTTGGGCTTCACGTTCTTCCGGCCAGCGGCATCCGTACGGCCTAGGCGGCGGCCGAGGTTGCTGCCGCAGAACTCGCCGCCAGGCGCGAACAGCGGGTTGTCCTTCTCCCAGTCGGCGAAGTCGTTCGCATCACGAGCAGCCCGGTACAACTCGAAGAGGGCAAGCTCAGCGTCGGACTGCGTCATCCCCGAGAACTCGTTCGCCATGACCACCGCTTCGACGGCTCGCGCCGGCCGCGGAAGCTTCGCGTTGACGGGCTGTGCGGAAGAAGCCTTGGCCGGCGAGACCCTGGCAGGCTGCGGCGTCTGGGCAGCGAGGCGTTCCTTCTCCTCGCGCTCCTCCCGGCGGCGGCGCTCGTCCGCCTCCCGGATACGATCACGCTCCTCGCGGTCCGCCTTCTCCTTGTCCACGCGGGCTTGACGCTCCGCCCGCTCGCTCTCCATACGCAGGTCGTACTCGCGCTGCGCACGAAGGCGGGCTTCCTCCCGGTCGGCGGCGTCCTTGCGCTCGGCCGCCTCGCGCTCGCCGCGCTCCTTCTCCATAGCCAACTGGTGCTCGCGCTCCTGACGCAGCCGCTCTTCCTCACGCTGGGCCGCCTCGCGGGCGATGCGCTCATCGTGCTCACGCTTCTTCTGCTCCGCGGCTTCCTGCTTGTCACGCTCTCGCTGCTGCTCGTCGCGCAGGCGCTTCGCTGCGGCCTCGCGCTCCTGACGCTGGCGCTCGACGGCCGCAGCCCTCTCGCTCTCGATGCGCGCCAGCGCGGCACTGATGGCGCGACGGTACGAAAGACTCGCCTCCGCAGTGACGATCAGGAGCAACGGGGCGGTGGAGTGCACAGCGACACCGACCCAGTCGTGGTGCAGGGCGGAGTTCCCGACGTTGAGCAGGAGCGTCATGAAGCCGGTCATCCAGCGCAGGAGCGCCGGCCACGCACCGCCGTTGCCACCGAGTCGCGAGATGACGGAGTCGAGTTGAATCACGATGACGACCGCCGCGTCCACGACGATCGGCAGGATCGGGGCGGTCCACTGCCAGTCGGCCGGCGTGACGGACTCGACGAGCGGGGTCACGGTCAGCACGCTGAACAGGACTGCCCCCGCAGTGATCGCCCAGGTGCCTCCCTTGAGGACCCGCTCGGCGGCACGGACTTCTGCCTCGGACTTGTCGGCAAGAAACGAGGATGGGGCCACAGTGATGTCCTCCCGGAGCGTCGTTCCGGTGCGCTCTCGCTCGTGAGCGCCCGGTCGCCGACAGCCTAGATCACCTGTGCCCCCTGAGCTGTGACGGTTCCTCGCTATCCACGCGAAATCGCGACTTCTACCACCTTTGCGGCTTTCGCCGGTCGTCACCAACCATGCGGAGCACAGCCGCACGGTTGCCGACGCGCGAAGCGAGCCGTTCGCCGAGCACCGCGGCCACCTGGTCGGAATTGAGGTTGGTCGTGAAGAGCGTTGCCCGGCCGGAGTTGATCCGGGAGGTGATCAGGTCGGACGTGTTGGTGCGTACGTGGTTCGTGGCGTACTGGTCCATCTCGTTACACAGGTCGTCTACGACCAGCAGGTCGCAGCGCTCGTAGCGTTCCCGGACCTGAACCTTGGTGAGCCCGGCCGGCGCGTTGTCCGGCTGGAGCCATGAGAGGTACATCGAGTGGGAGACGAAGCGCGCCATCATGCCGCACTCGACGGCGAACGCCCCGGCCGCCGCGGCAGCCACCGTCTTGCCGGCGCCGACACCTCCGGCGGCGATCAGGTTGAGGATGTTCGGCCGGAGTATCCGGCGGTCCTCGGGATCGAGCTTCGCCTGTGCCCGGTTGTGGCGGCGCGCTGCCACGAGCTGACCGACGTAGTCGCGAAGGTGCTGGGGGAACTGTTCTTCGTCGAGCGAGTCGAGTGTGAATCGGGCGTACTCGGCGTGCCCGGACAGGGCGAGAGAGTTCACCCAGGCCTGCCGGTACACCTCGCGCTGGTAGTCCTCGGTGCTGTCCGGCCGGTCCTCGGTGAATGCTGCCTTGCTCGGGTCGAGGCCGCGACGGCGCAGGATGCCAGCTATGGCGGTCACCGGGGCGCGTGTGGGCTCCCGGCTTTCGAGGGCCGTGGATGGGGCGGGCAGGGTAAGCGACATGTCGTCGTTCCTCCTCTCTTCGGGCGGCTGATCAGGCGGCGTCATCGGACTGGATGCCGAACACCCCAAGGTCTGGGGCGGCCGGAGTCGGCTGTGCAGGCGGGGTGTTCCCCGTCTCGGATTCGCCCTGACTCCACTGCGAGTTGGTGAAGATGGGCGCGCGGCCACCGCCGCCGCGGCGAGGAACGGGCACGCCGTTCAGTTGCGCAAGGGCGGTCTCCCACTCCCGCTTGGCAGGTGACCACTCGCCAAGCTGGTGCAAGGCCTGCCAGATGACCCGGGAGTCGTACCCGGCATCGAGCGCGTCACGAATCTTCGTCCGCAGGTTGAGGAAGTAGCCGCTCTGCTGTCGCTTGCTGCCCATGAGCGGCTTCATCTTCTTCTTGTCGGCCAGCTCCTTGGCTGTCGTCCACCACTTGTCCGCCCCGTCCTGCGCCTTCTTGGCGAGGGCCAGTTCCTCGGGCGTCTTCTCCTTGGCGGCCGTCTTCTTCGCAGCGGTCTTCTTGGCCGGCTTCTCGTCCGCAGACTTTGCGGCAGTGGTCTCCTTCGCCGGGGCTGCCTTCGCGGCCCTCAGCTCGGAGGCGTCCTTGCGCGGGCGGCCCGGTTTTGGCGTTGGACCAGCCGCGTCCAAGGCTTCACGGCGGCGCTTGTACCACTCGGCCACCGTCGTGGGGCCGGTGTAGCCAGACGGCGGAGTCTGGTGCACGTAGTACCGCTTGCCCCGAGCGCCAGTGGGCCGGGTGAACTCCTCCGTATCGATGGCCCCCTCGGCTTCGAGCTGTTGGAGGTACTTGTCCGGGGACTGCTCGCGGGTCCAGCCCAGAATCTCCGCCATGCTCAGACGTTTCGGCCAGGCGACGCCGTCCTTCTTGGACACGTTCACGTGCATCGCGAGCACGGCGTACAGAGCTTTCGCCTGCGGGTCGAGCTTGTCGTGCAGCGTGATCCAGTCCGGGACCATGGTGAACGGGGCCTTGCGGCCGGCCACGATCTCGTACTGCTCGTCAAGGTCTTCGGCGAGGTGTGTGCTCACTGAGAGGCCTCCTGCTTCTGCGGGAGGTTGAGGCGGTACTCGACGTGCTGCTTGTCACCACGTCGGCGACGGGGCACAACGCGGCGGTCGAGCAAACCCGCTTTGACGAGCTGGTGCGCCACGGCTCGTGCCTGGTGGTGCGTCAGGGCGCCCGAGGAAGCGAGATCGGCGCAACGGTGCCAATCGCTGACGTCAAGGTCGCCGCGGCGCAGATGCCGGACGAACAGGCAGAGGGCTGGCGGGCTGACGCTGCCTCCGAGCTGGTCGGTGGCTTGGTCGATCAGCCGCAGGCGGGTGTCGCTGGAGATCACGAGGTTTCCTTGCGGAGGTGTGCCCGCGCCCCCGCGGAGCGCGAGGTGGGCAGGCCGAGCGAAGAGGTCAGGCGGTCGAGGCGGGAGCGTTCATTGGCCTGCCTCCAGCACTGTGAGGAAGTCGCCCGCGGTCAGCTCGGGCAGGTTCTCCAGGGCCAGGTCGATGAAGCCCAGCCGGGTGTCCAGGGCCTCAGTGCCGGCCTTGTTCCACTTGGGGCTGACGCTCGTGGTGACACCGCCGGGGTCGTATCCGATGCCCGGGACCAGCTCGCCCGTGGTGGAGTCGATGACGGCGCGCGTCTTGGGGTCGTAGCACAGTCGGCTCAGCAGGTTCTTGAGGAAGGCGGGGCGCACTACGTACTCCGTTTCGCCCAGCTCGTCCGCGTAGTCCAGCACCTTCTTGTCGTCCTCGACGACGAACTTGGGCTTGGACAGGGAACGGGTGAACGCGCCGACCGGCATGGTCCCGCCGCTGTCGAGAGGCATCTCGGCTTCGGTGCTGCGCAGGCCCTTCGTCGTCTTGATGTGCTCGGCGTTGGCCTCGATCAGCGGATCGCAGATTTCAGCGACCCGAGTCTTCACGCGGTAGGCCACGGCCGCTCTCAGCGCCAGATCGCCCACATCAACGGCGGGGTTGTCCTGCTCTTCGGACTGCATGGACATCTCTGGTGACCCTTCTGGTTCGCCGGTTTGCTCGTACCGGCTTTGGAGCGTGAAGTCTGGTGCCGGTGGCCTTCGCCGCTATGGACGGAGTGAGGGCCAAATTCGTTACACCAGACCTGGCGTGGCTGCTTGCTCGTGCAGCCAACGAAGTGGACTGTACACCAGGTCAAAGCCGTCTGCGAGTACCGCGCACGCGACACAACCCGTTCGGTCAGCCAATGTTCCGCCCGGCCCGAGAAGAGCCCGGCGGAACGCGCACCCACCGGAAAGCCCAGCTCAGGCCCCGATGTTGTCCCGTCCGGACATGTGGACAACGTCGGCCGAGGAGCGGCCGAACGATCCGGCCATGACGGCATGTCCCGGTAGCGAGCTGGGATGCCGCGGTTGAAGTCCGCGGGCTCGCTGATCGCCGGCCGCTCCTCATCCCTCGGCCCGAGCTGCGCGACTGGAGCAGCCGTGAGCCCCCTGCAAGCCCCCCGCCACATCACGTACATCCCGCTCACCGATCTGCCCCCGGACCCGGTCAACCCGAAGAAGCACGAGGTAGAGCGGATCATCGCGTCTATCCAGGACCACGGCTTCATCGAGACGCCCGTCGTGGACGAACGCACGGGCCTGGTCATCTCCGGGCACGGACGCCGCATAGCCCTGATCGAGATGCAGACCCGAGGGGAACCCCTTCCACATGGCCTCCTGGTCGACGACGACGGAGGGTGGCTCATCCCCGTCACCCGCGGCTGGGCCTCCCAGAACGACCGCCAGGCCCACGCCGTCCTGATCCTCCTCAACCGCCTTGGCGCCGCGGGCGGATGGAGCCCAGGTCCACTCGCCGAGATCCTGGAAGACCTCGCGACATCCGACACCGAGCTGTTCGACTCCCTGTGCATCTCCGACGACGAGATGGAGGAGCTGCTGCGCCAGGTCGACCCCGAGGGCCTACCCCAGGGCCCGGACTCCGGCGACCAGGACAGGGATGTTCAGCGCGGCGACGACTTCACCGACGACGGATTCAGCGACACGGGCGACAACGAGCGTGCGGCCGGGGTGTGCTGCCCCGCCTGCGGCCACATGTTCAGCCCAGGACGGTAGCCGCCAAGCTGATCTACGGTCCCCGCCATGCCCCGCCGCAAAGTCCGCCGCTCCGACACCCCGGCGCGCGCCCGACTCCTCACACCGGAGGTCGAAGCGCGCCTGATCGAGGCCAGCCGCGCCGGGCTCGCCATCGATCTGGCGGCCGTCCATGCGGGCATCTCCCGCGCAACGTTCCTGCGATGGATGGCCTACGGCCGCACCGAAGCCGTCGGCCGGTCGGCCGGCGCCGACCCGGACCCCGAACTCGACGTGTTCGTGGAGTTCTTCGAGAAGGTCGAGCGAGCCCGCTCCGCCGCCGCACTGTCGGCCGCGCTCGACATCCGCCGGGCCAGCCGCGGCGGCATCGTCACCACCCATCGCAAGTTCGATCCGAACTCCGGCAAAGTGCTGGAAGAGACCATCACGACGCCCCCCGACTGGCGCGCTGCCGCCTGGTACCTGGAGCGGCAGCACCGCAAGCAGTACGGCAAGGAAGACCACCTGGAGGTCGAGCTGACGGGCGCCGCGGGCGGCCCGGTCGCGGTCGAGCACACCGGGCCGGCCGCCGACCTCGCGACCCGCCTCACCGAGACGCTGCACGCCCTCCAGTACCCCGACGACGACCAGGACCCGTACGACGTTCCGTCCGACGGCTGAGCCCGGGACGCAAGCACCCCCGGGCGCGCACGGTTCTCCCTCCCTGCTCACCAGCACCGGAGGAATCGTGACCGTCAACTACTACGCCGGGGCGTCCCGGGCGTACGACTACTCGTCCCGCTACGAGGGCGACGTGATCAAGCCGAACTGCGGCGTCATTCACACCACCGAGGGCACCTCGCTGCCGTCGTACGGCAATGGCGCCGAGGCCCCGAACATCACCGCGAAGCCGAACTTCGCGAAGAAGCGCCTGGACTTCTACCAGCACTACAGCTTCACCCGCTCCGCCCGAGCCCTGGTGAACGCGGCCGGCGGCGTCGAGACGAACACGCTCAACTGCATCCAGATCGAGCTGGTCGGGACGTGCGACCCCAAGCACGCGAAGTCGTGGAACGGCGCCAAGGCCGGCGAGGACTACATCTACTGGCCGGCCGCGCCGGACTGGGCCCTGGACAGCCTGGCCGGGTTCATGGCCTGGCAGAACAAGAACAATGGCATCCCGCTCACCGGCCCCTCGACGTGGCTCGCCTACCCGTCCTCGTACGGCAAGACCAACGCCCGCCTGTCGTTCTCCGCGTGGAACAGCTTCCGCGGCTGGTGCGGGCACGCCCACGTCCCTGAGAACGTGCATGGCGATCCGGGCAACATCAACTTCGCCAAGCTGCTGACCCTGGCCAAGGCGAAGGTCACCGGCGGGTCCACCGGCTCGGGCGGCGGCAGCGCCCCGAAGCCGATGCCGCCGTTCCCCGGCGCGAGTTACTTCGGGCCGGGCAAGAACAACAGCTACATCACCTTGCTCGGCAAGCAGCTCGTGAAGAAGGGCTACGGCAAGCACTACACCTCGGGCCCCGGGCCCAAGTGGAGCGATGCGGACCGCCAGAACGTCCGCGATTTTCAGCTCGCCCACTCCCAGCTCAAGGGCGACGCGGACGGCCTGCCCGGTCCGCTGACCTGGCGGCTCCTCTTCTCCTGACCCCCTCGGCCTGCCCGCGCTGAGCGGGTCGGCCCCATTCTGAAAGGCCCTCCGTGGCAGGCGAGACCGTCATCACCGTCGTCGGCAATCTGGTCGACGACCCCGAGCTGCGCTTCACCCCCTCCGGCTCCGCGGTCGCGAAGTTCCGCATCGCGTCCACCCCGCGCACCTTCGACCGGCAGACCAACGAGTGGAAGGACGGCGAGGCGCTGTTCCTGTCCTGTTCGGTCTGGCGGCAGGCCGCGGAGAACGCCGCCGAATCCCTCCTGCGCGGCATGCGGGTCATCGCTCAGGGACGCCTGAAGCAGCGTTCCTACGAGGACCGGGAGGGGGTGAAGCGAACCGTCTACGAGCTGGACGTGGACGAGGTGGGGCCGTCGCTGACGCGCGCCACTGCGAAGGTGACCAAGGTGTCTGGCCAGAGGGCCGCGGCCCCTACGGGAGGAGCACCGGCCGGCGATCCGTGGAACAGCGGCGCCAGCCAGCCCACCCCGCCGTTCTAAGCGGCCCAGGCAGTGGGCAGGGTGTCCATGCCCAAGCCGTCGTCCTCCGGCTCCTCCTGCACGGGAGGGGCCGGAGGCATTTCCGGCTGCTGCACGTCCTGCTGGTCGTCGCCGGCGGCCGGATCGCTCACCGGGTCTTCGACAACTGGCGCCGGGTCGACGGAGGTCGGGGGCACGGGTGGAGTCGGGCCGCATGGCTCGCGGTCCGCGGGCGCCGGGTCAGTCGGATTGGGGCCCGCGGGTACGGGGGCAGTCGGCTCGGACGGTGTGACGGGCGGACTGGTGGGTTGCTCCGGCTGCGTTACCGGCGGCTTGGTGTCGCTCGTCTCGGGCTTCGTCGAAGCCGTCGTGCTCGCCTTCGGCTCCGCCACAGGTTCCGTTGCAGTGGTCGGAGCCGTCGGGCCGGGTCCTACGGCCAACGGAGGGGTGACCGACGTCGTATCGGCTGCCGGGAGGGAGGGCTCTGTGGGCCGAGCGCTGGCGTCCAGTACCACGGCGACTGCATCGTTGCCGCCGGAGGGGACAGTCCCGAGCTGCCCCAGATCCGCGTTGCCCAGCACGAGCTGCACAGCTTGGAGGAGCTGAAATGACTGCACGTCATCACTGTGAACGGCCCGCTGAACCGATTCTTCGGTGACGCCAAGCGTGCCGAACGCCAGGATGGCGAGCCGGTAGGGAAGGGGCGCGGAGGCGATTGGCGGCTGAGGCTCGCCAGCAAAGGCCGCGGGGTGAGCTCCGCGCCGGTCGCGGGCACGCCGCTCGTCGTCGAGGAAGGGCTGCTCCCACGCCTTGATGCGCTTGGCGTCCGTTCCCCACAGCACGACGCGGCCGTGCTGCTTCACGTTCTGGTACAGGTCTCGGTTCCCCTCCTCTGCGCTCCATGCAGAGGCGGAGTCGACGTCGGGGAAGAGCCGGAGGCCGACCTTCTCGTAGCCGTAGGAGAACGTGAAAGCGGTCGAGGTCCCCACGGACGCCTCGCTCAACAGGACCTTGCCGTCCTGGTCCACGCACTTCGCCTCGTACGCGCCCATCGGGTCGCACTTCATCCGACCACCCTCGGCGATCTTCTTGAAGGCAGGGTCCTTGTACGTGCTGGCGGCCTTGTCCTCCTGGCTCACCTTGTCCTCCTGACTGACGGACGGGGCTGCCGTAGTCGTAGGAGCTCCCTTGGGGGAGGCGGGGTGGAGCAAGTTGGCGAGGACAACGCCGCCCACCAGAGCAGGCGCAGCCACGGCGGCGATGCGCGCCCAGCGCGGGGGCCGGGGCCGGCGGCGAGCACCATTGGTCTTGGCCGGGGCGGGCGCTATGACGCCGGCGTCGGGCGCGGCCTCGAACCGGGGCACGTTCTGGTCGACGCCCAGCCGCTCGTTCATCTCGATGATGTTCCGGCAGTTCGTACGCACCAGGTCCTGGACGCGCGAAAGGCTCAACTCTGGGCAGAGGCGAAGTACCGCTTTGACCGCGTTGTCGAAGGACTGGCTCGGCCGCAGGATGATTGCTGTGATGCCAGTTTCGGTGTTCTCAAAGACCAGGCAGTCTGTCTCTATGTCATCTTCGTAGACCTGGAATTCCCGGACCCGCTCGCTCACTGCTTGCGGTCCGGAGCGCCGCGTCGCATGCGGTCAGCGAACTTGGCCGCGATCTGCTCAAAGCGTTCGTCGCTGATCTCTTCGATGTCGGCGACGCGCATCTGCATGCCGGGGCCGACTTGAGCCACACGGGCGTGCATGCCGGGGTCGGCAAGATCCTCGGAGTGCTCGGCGGTCAGCGGACGCGCGCGCCGGTCGGCTTCGCGCATCATGGCCGCGAAGGCACGCTGACGGGCCCCCTCACTGACGGGACGCCGCGGGGCGAGAGCCGCAGCAGCCGTGACCATGCCGCGTATCGCAGGGCTGTCAGGCTCTGCGTCGCCGGACAGGCAGCTATCAAGCTGGCCTGCGACGGCGCTATCCCCTAGACCCAGCATCGTCTCTCTCCCTCAGCATCACGGGCGCTGCGCTTATTACATCGTCTCCCCGCTGCGCTTCGGTAGCAGACAACAGAAACGTTGCCAGACTGCTGCCGCCCTCAGGCATCAGCTTCCGCAGCTTGGCCAGTGCTCGGCACTGCAACACGCGAATGGTACCCACTGGTTTGCCCATGATCTCCGCAGTCTCCGCAGTGGAGTACCCGCACGTGATGCGAAGCGTGAGAACCATGTGCTGCTGGTCAGGGAGTTTGTCCAGTTTGCCCTTGATGGCTCGGCGCAGCTCCTCCCACTCGGCCAGTTCCTCGGGCCCCATATCGGTGCTCGGCGCATCGAGGTGCCACATCTCGCCGGTGGGCTGCTCGAAGCCGCGGTTCTTCATCGGGCGGAAGTAGTCGTTGTAGACGTTGCGCGAGATCGCCCACACCCACGCGAAGACGCCGCCCCCGCTGTAGTTGTCGATCTTCTGCACAATCTTCACAAAGACTTCCTGCGCCAAGTCCTCAGCCGTGGCAGGGTCTTGGATGCGCGCCTGCATGAACCGGACGACCGGCTCGTACAGCCCGTCGAACAGCTCGGCGAGGGCCGCCTTGTTGGTGGGGTCCTTCGCCGCTGCGGCTGCGGCAATCTCCAGAGGATGCCCGAGGTCGCCGTTGCACGACGTGTTTCCGCTCGCGCTGCGCGTCTCGGGCATTCCGGATCGCTCCCCCGTCTTGATCGGCTCTGATACGCAATCTTCCGACAGGCGCGGACATGTTCGCCAGCATCGATTCGCACGAGAGATCGAAAAACGCTTCTTCGGGGCAATTGCGGCATTGACGCAGCGTCAGAGCGTTCATCCCGGTTCGGAACGTTGCAATAGCGGATGAACCGTCATATGCCGCCTGCACGTGTGGGGTTAACAGGCCACCCTGCTGTTGCGGAACCGTTACTGAGTAGACCGTGTCTCCAGGGAGCGCATAACCCGAATCCCGCCAGCCATGCCTCACCTCTCCGAGTTCGTGACCTTTGCCGTGGTGTGCACTATGGTGTGTGGGCAAACCATGGCGCCGGGATGAGCAACCGGCACACCAGAAGTGAAGGGGAGGGGGCTGTGCACAGTGCCCGCCTGGCTGACCAGATCAACCGGCTGCCGTACGAGACTTGGCTGCGCGCCGATGAGAGCGCGAAGCTGATCGGCCTGCCGGCCGTTGAGGTGGGCAAGGTGCTCCGCGCCGGCCGCCGCAGCGGCACGATCACGGTGTCCCGCAGCCCACAAGGCTCGGTCCTGTTCAAGCGTGTTCGTCGACACCGGCTGCCGCAAGTGCGGCTCGACGGGCAGCGTTCGTGACCGGGAGCCCTGGCGCCACGATCGACGTCGACCTGGTCGCGCTGTCCCTGTCCGGTTGGGATGCGAAGAGCCGCAGACCGCTTCACCGATGCTCGCCGTTCGGGCATCGTGGGCTGCGGAACGACCTACGGGTAGGCCTGCCCCGCCCGTTGCTTCGACTCAGGGACGAACAGATGGCGGCCGAGGAATCAGTCACCGCGTGGCGGTCACAGACGATCGAGGCCCTTGAGGCCGCGCGCCGAGTTGGGCGCGAAGAACAGGCATGCCAGCTCGCGGAGGAGCTGAAGGCCGTGCACGTCGCGCTCGGCGAGCGTCGTACGGGCACGCGCCAGGAGCAGACGACGTACCTCCTAGCCCGCCGGTCCAGGACCCCGCTCCCCGAGCTGCTGGCAGCCGGCCTCAACACCAACGAGTGGCCGTTTCCTGCCTCTGCGTCCCCCAATAGCGGCGATCCGCTGCCTGCCTCTCCCGACACCGAGCGCCGGCTCACCGGGCTGTTCGAGGACGCAGGCAGGCTCCCGCCTCACCCGCGGCCGACGCCGCGGTACGTGGCGCGCTATCGGCCCCAGGACCGCCAGCGCCACAAGGGGCAGGAACTTCCCTGGGCTCTTTGGGACACACAGGAAGACATCCCCATCGCGTACCACGGCGACATGGAGCTGTGCGAGTACCAGGCCGACAACGCCACCACGGCGTACGAGCGGCGCCGATCATGACACGTCGTCACCGACACGGCCCGGCGCGCCAGTCAAGATGCACCCGAGAGGGGGACTGGAAGGTCTACTCTGTCCCCACGATTACTGTCGCGATCATGTGTGTCCCCTTCGGGGCCCTCCGGGCGGCGGTATCACCACAAGACCATAAGAACCGGAAAAGCCCCGCCGCTGCGCTGCAAAATAAGGCCTGGAAACCTTGCAGCGAGCACCTGGCGGGGCCCATCTGGGAGACCTAGCAAGAGGACTGGTCTCTATGAGGACCAATGTACCCGCCCCCGGGCGGGATCACGCAACAACAGATAGGCCCACCGGGTGGCGCGTCGTGCGCCGGCATCCGGTGGGCCCTCATGCGTTCGTTGGTCTTCAGTCTGGTCTTTGCCTGTCCCCCTCGACGGAGGTCTGCCTTACGCATTCGGCGACCGTGGCATCCGCGCTCTGTCCGTCTCTCCCCCTGTGGAGGTCGTTGTGACCTAGTCCCTGCTTGCGCGGAGGTGGAAGGGCGTTCCCGTTGGCAGCGGGCGCAGCCGAACCGTCTCCAGGCCGTGAACTCGATGTGGCGTCGAGCTTTCGGCCGCTTCGTTACTCGGGCCTTGGCATAGGCCCGTTGGCTCCTCGCATGTGAGTGCGATTTCACCCGGTTCATCCCGAACCCCCGTTACCGAGGGCCTTTTTGTGCCCTCGGGAGACCCCAAGAGCACGGAGTCATGATGCCCCATGTCCCTGCGCGCGGCCAGTCCATCCGGCCGACGCGCCGACAAATGAATCGCGCGACCATCGCCGAGACATCTCGGCAGCATCGGCGACGGACCGCCCTCAAGGTTGACCCGGCCCTGACAAAGGGCCTGTCCGAGCAGATGAAGCAGCTGCTCCTGGAGGGCGACGTCGAGGGTCTCTATGCCGGGCACAACGAGTCAGAAGCGGGCTACAGAGTCACGATGGCCCTCGCGGTAGCCGCGTCTCAATCGGGCCGCGAGTGGAGCCCCGCGGACTTTCACCAGGCCCTGATCTACACACCGACGGCCGGCGGCGAGTGGGCCCGGCTGCTGCGCGCCCGCAAGGGACCGGAGTACGCCGAGGGCAAGCTCACCGGGATGCTGCTCAAGGCCCGCGAGTTCGTGGCCGATCGGCCAGCCATCTCGTGTCGCCACAGTGCATGGGAGAGCGTTGACCGGCTCCGCCAAGCCGTGGAGCGCTCGCCGTGGCCTTGCCGTGGGGGCCTGGACACCGACCTCAAGAACCTGACCGTACGGCTGCGCGAGTGCGAGAAGTCTGGGGGGCTCGACCACGACATCTCGGTGCGGCGCCTCGCGGAGGAGATGGGTTGCTCGAAGGCGACCGCCGCCGCCAGTAACCGCCGGATCGAGGAGGACGGTTGGCTCCAGTTGAAGCTCTCGGGCGGTGGTTCCGACCGGGCGTCCCAGTGGCGTCTGTGCCTCCCCGAGTGGGCGAAGCAGGAGTGTGCGGCACCGGTACACCCCTCATCCGCAGACACCAGGGGGGGCAGGAGCCCTGTCCCAGTCGTGCACACAGACACTAGGAGTCTCAGCCAGCTCATCGGCCACGACGCCTTCCACAGGTACGGCCACGGCACCACCGGAGCCCGCCTGCTGACGATCCTGGACGAAGCAGAGGGGCGCACCGCCAAGGAACTGACGGAGGTATCCGGGTTCCACCGGACAACCGTAGGCCGGCACCTGAAACTCCTGCTCGCTGACGGCCTGGTCTTCGAGCTGGAGGACCTGTTCTACCTGGCTCCGGTACTCGCAGGGGAGGTCGGAGTCGAGGCTGATGAAGAGGCTCTGAACGCCGCGGCGAGCCAGCGCGGGACACGAGGAGCTGGGCACCGACGCCGGAAGCGGCACCAGAAGGAGCGCCTGCTCTACCGGGCGTGGCGACTGCTGATGCGGAGTCTGAAGGCGGCTCGGGGGCTCGCGGACAGGGGGCCCCTGGTACCGAAGGGTGCGGTTGATCGGGAGACGGGCGAGATCATCGACCCTGCTTGGAGGGGCTGGGACGTCTCGGACCCTGACCGGCCGGTGCCGCTGCCGATCTGGGCTGTGGCGGCCTAGTGTGACGTGTTCCCCTGGGGAACACCTGCGATCAGACGGGGCGGATCGCAGCCCACGTCTGATGGATCGTTCCGTTGATGTGGGTGCCGTAGTCGTCTGCGACGGTCTTCACGACGTTCAGGCCCACGGTGGTTTGGTCCGGGTGCAGGGGGAGCGCTTCGTCATGCTCCACGGAAATGAACACGTGCTCGCCGTCCATCCAGACCTCACACAGCATGTCCTCACCACGGGTGCGGGTGTAGGCGATGGCGACGAGCTCGGCGAGGCAGTTCTCAATTCGACGGGCAGTCAGCTCTGCGGAGCCACCAGTGCCGACCATGAGGGCCAGCACACTGCGCACCACGGTCCGGGCCTGAATCGAGGCCGAGCCTTCGGCCTTCACCGCGAAGCGGCTACGACGGGTGATCGCCAACCCAGCAGGCAGGGCTGGCTTGTTGGGGAGAAGTGCATGGCGGTCGGCGGAAAGCGTCGTCGAGCCCGTGTGCGTGTCCTGAACGGCGTTGGGCGGAGCCCAGGGCTCCGGCGGCGTGTTCACAGATCTCTTCCCCGTCCCCTCGTGGCGCCGAATGCTGCTGAGGTGCGGTTGCCCCAGTTCGCCCGAGCGGGCATCGTGCGCTGTTCAACCGAGTTAACAGTCACTATCCGCGCATCCGCAAGCCGGTACCCGTCAGTGCGTGGAATACCACATTTGTGAACCTGTGGACCTGATCGTCAGGTTGCAAAATGCCGATAAACTGACGCGACCCTCGAACGAAGGGGGCAGGGGGCAAGAGACATCCGCCCGATACGGAGAGTCAGCAGAATCATGGGGAGTGGGGGCCGGGGATGAACGGCGGGGATGGAACTCCGGCGCCTGAGCCGAAGACGCTGCAAGACAAGGTCAGGTTCATGCTGGCCGAGACCTTCCCGGACCAGGAAGTCTCAGGAAGAACCTTCGCCAAACGGGTCAAGGACGCAGGCGGTTCGCTCTCACACAGCCACTTCTCGAACATCCTGCGCGGTGAGGTCACTGACGTCAGCGAGGAGACCTTGCGTGCTCTCGGTCTCGGCTTTGGGGTGGACTGGCGTTACTTCAAGGACGAGTCCGAGGTCGAAGCGGACGTCGTCGCCGGATTGCAGTTCCTCGCAGAGAAGCGCTCCGGTGTCATCACCGGCCTGGCCGGACGGGGCATCAGCGACGCCGGCGTTCCCGCGGACCTCTTGCAGCTCGCGCTCAGCCTCGTCGACAAGGAGAAGCGCCGCCGCGCGGAGCAGGCCGCAGACGAGACCAGCAGCGCACCCCGTGTTCGCTAACGCTCGTTACAATCGGCCACCCTTTCGATACCGCGCGCCGCGCGGGTGGCACAAGATGAGGTCCGGATGTCCCTGCGCGAGCTGACCGAGCAGTGCGAAGCCGGCCTGGTCGGCCTCCGTATCCCCCACCCGTTCTCCGTTGAGCAGCTTCGGAAGAACATGGAGGAGGACCGCGGGGTCTCGCTCATCTTTCACGAGATCCCCGAGCAACTGGTCACCGCGAAGACCGCCTGCGGTCTGCGTATCGCCACACCCGAGTTCGAGATCCTGCTGCACCGCAACCGTCCCACCAGGTACCAGACCGAGCACGTGAAGCTGCACGAACTCATGCACTCTTGGTTCCGGCACGGCACCCACCTCGATGCATCAGCACTCGCGGAACTCCTCCCTGTTTTCGGCGCGGATCTCGTAGGGCGCGTCATCCCGGCCGGCGCCACCGTCCAGGCCCGCGCCAACTACAACACCACGGAGGAGAGGATCGCTGAACTCGGCGCATCCATAGTCCCTCACCTGGCGCGCAGCGTCACCAGCGACGACATGCTTGCCCGCCTCGGCGACACCCTCTCTCACCCCGCAGGTGGCCGCGGCCTCCGTAGCCGTATCCTCCGCCGGCTCCGCCGCCCGTAGACGCAAGGACACCCGTGCTCGACATAACCGGCTACGCCGTAGCCGCCCTGATGACCGCTGTCGCCATCTGGCGAACACTCGGTGGCTCCGACGCTCGCCGCCGCTCCCTGTGGATGTGCTTCCTCGGCTTCGCCATTGCCCTGTGGAGCAAGACTGAGTACGTACGGACCGTCCTCAACCACAGCCAGATCACCGACGCTTCCGTCCTGCTCAAGCACTGCTCGGCGGGCATGGCAATCCTCGCGATCATGTACTACATCGTGGCCGTGTACGGGCAGTACCCACCCGACGGGGACATGGCACGCGCCGTCCAGGTGGCTCGCTTCATCCAGCGCGTCGCCACGAAGACCGCCTTGGCCGCCGGCTCACTGATGACGATCATGTTCTTCACAATCGTCGATCGGTCGCACCCGAGCGACAAGTTCGTCTCCGACCACGCCGGCCAGTGGGGCGCCACTGCCTACATGACCGCCTTCTACATCTACTTGGGCTCCGCCTCGGCAATCTGCCTCTACCAGTGGGCGGGCGCCTTCCGACGGGAAGACCGCAAGCTGCTCCGCGTCGGCCTCGGCATGATGGCGGTAGCGATGATCCTCGGCGTCTTGTACAGCTTCGGCCGCATGCTCACCATGTGGTACTGGATCGCCGAACCGCCAACCCACACCTTCGCCTACGACTTCGACGCCGGCACCGAGGCCATGCAGCAACTGCTGTTCGTGTTCTTCGCGCTCGGGGTGTCAATCCCCGCCTTCGAACAGGGCTTGATCCGCACCCGCTCCTGGTTCTCTCTCGTCCGCATCTACCCGATGTGGTGGGAGCTGATGGACGCCTTCCCCACCATCCCCATGGAGACACCACGGTCCCGGCGTGAAGAACTCACCCGCCGTGACGTCGACGCCAACCTGCAACTCGACCGCTGGGTACACGACATGGCCGACGCGATTGAGAAACTCCGGCACTACGTGCCCGACGGCCTCATGGCTGCCGCCCAGGAGGCCGCTGGCCGTGGCCCAGCCGCACAGGCGCAATGGATCAAGGCTGCGCTCGCCGCGAAGAGCGACGGAGCTCCCGAAGGGCCCGTCGCCGCATTCGAGCAAGAGCCGGCCACCGACCAGGACGGTGAAGTTGCGTGGCTGCGCCGCGTCGCTGCCGCGTACGAGAAGACCGACCACGCCCAGGCGCAGCACCTGCTCGCCAGCACAGGAGCAACCGCATGACCACCACCACGGCGGCCCGGACCGTCACCGACATATTCCAGCCCCGCAACGTCTTGCTGGCCGGCATGCTGGGCATAGGCGTCGCAGCCGCTGGCGACTGGACCGGCATCCCTTGGGGCCTGCTCGGTGCACTGTGCGCGGGCATTATCCCTGCGGCCTACATCGAGTGGGAGCGCAAACGAGGAACGTGGGGCGACAGACACGTCGTGGACCGCACGAAGCGGCTTCCCATCTTCGTCGTCATCCTGGCGTCCATCGGCCTCGGGTCCCTCGTCATGGTCCTTGGCCATGCGCCTACCGGCATCCTCATCGCGATGCTTGCCCTGTGGGCCATGACCATCGGGCTCCTGACCATCAACACCGTCTGGAAGATCAGCGTGGACAGCGCTGTCGCCTCCGCCGTCGTCGCGATGCTCGCCGTCGTCCACTCCCCATGGTGGCTGCTCGCCTACAGCCTCACCGCGGCCGTGTGCTGGTCCCGTGTGGCGCTGACCTACCACACCATCGCCCAGACCGTGGCCGGCGCGTCCCTCGGCGCCGCGACCGCCGGAGCGTTCCTCCTGGCCTGACACCCGCAACAGCACGGAGCCCCGGACGTACCGTCCGGGGCTCCGCTGCGTTCAACGCGCTGGCACTCAGTGCGGCAGACGCACCGTCACGTCGTAGAGCCGCGTGATCTCGCTGGCACTCTCGCCGTCGTCTGTCGTCAGCCGCAGCCGCAGCCGGCCGCCGTGCTCCCGGCAGACCACGACGATGCCTTCGACATTGCCGATCAGCGGATTCGCCTGGTTCGGGATATGCGACACCGCGCCGAGCGACGGGCAGGTGCCGCTCAGATCCGCCAGCAGCGTGCGCTGCGCAAACCGAACCTCTGGCTCGTCGTCGGCCAGGGCCTGCACGTCGCTGATGTCGGTCGCTCGCCGCGGGTCGGCCAAATACAACTTCGCCGTCCACCCGACGTTCACCGCGAAAGACCGTTCCAGCACCAAGTAGCGGCCGTCACCTGTGGCCGCAATCTCCGAGATTCCGTAGCCAGGCTCCGCGGTGTACGCCCACTGCCGAGCCAGACGGAAGTCGTGGCGACCATGCCGCTCCCACGTCTGGAACCGGCGGGTGGTCACGCCGTCGGTGGTCAGCCAGCCCTCCATCGCGGCGACGAGCGTCCGGCCGCCATGATCGAGCGTCAGGCCTTCCAGGGTTCGGTTCAGGATGCCGTGCCCGGCTGGAGCGACGCGGAAGTTGTCGGGCACCGGCAGGCGGCCGAGGAGCCGGCCGCGCTGGTCGAAACGGCGGACGGACGGCTCCAGTTCGCTGGTGATCAAGAAGTCACCGTTGCGTTCGATGGCCAGGCCTTCGGAGTCCAGTGCGTTGCCGTTCTCGTCCGCCAGCGACGTGACCCCGGCCGGCCGGAGCCGGTCGTCCAGAGCGAAGATCTTCGACCTGTCCGACAGGGCGAAGAGGTGGCCGCGGCGGTCCGTGGCGAGTGAGGAGAGGTCGCCGACGAGTGCACCCTCGTACGTGGTCTTGTCGAGGGCGTCGGAGTAGCCCCGCATGGTGACCTGCGGAGAGCAGGTCTGCGCATTGCTGGCGGCCTGGGCGGGGCTGGCCATGGCCGTCAGGGTCGTGGCTGCCACCACCGTGGAGAGAGCGGCGGACAGCACGGATCGTATCTGCATGAGCGAAAAGTACGGCATGCCACTGACAACCATAGGTCCACCCCTGGAAGGGCTTGTACGACGACGGGCCCCAGGTTCATCACCTGGGGCCGTCGTACTGTCCGCTGGGCGTGGACAGGAGGGGCCCTGCAACCGTACGGACGCCTACCGGACCGTCGCCCCGGATCAGTTCGCCGCATCGCCCAGGTCGGCGCGCGCCGTCTCCCCACTCAGGTACGGGCCAAGCACTCGGTCTCTCTGCGGGTACCTGGGGACCGCCCACCAGTCCCCCACGCCCCGCCGCTCGATGGTGTACCGGCGGGGCGCCCACCGGTCGCGCGGCACGGCCAGCCACGCGGCCCGCTTCTGCGTCCACTCCTCGGTCCCGACGCATGCGGCGATCTGCTCCAGCAGCTCCCGGCGGCGGATGTGTGCGAAGCCGAACGCGTTGCCGGCCTTCGCCCATTCGACGTGAGCGCTGCTCTTCAGGTGATCGGTGAACGCCTCAGCGGACCAGTCCGGGGTACGGCTGCGGTAGAAGTGCTTCACGACGAGGAGCACACCGTCGAGTTCGACGTATTGGCGTCCCGCGTCACGCGACGCCCTCTCCCCGGTGACGGGGTTGGTGTAGCTCAGGCGGATATCCTCGGCCTTCGCGGCGGGCGGTCCTCTCGTCGGTGGTGACAGGATGCCTGAACGGCGGCTTGGTCACTGAGCGGGATGGTGCTCCTCGAAGAGCGCCGCGGCCTGCTTCCACCACATCTCGCGCACCGTGGAGTCCTCCCGGGCCTGCTTGCACTGCCCGCGGTGCTCGCCCATCCCGCCGGTCAGCGGGGCCAGCAGGTGCGGGACGGACGGGCGCAGCAGCCCGGTGTACTCCTGACCGCCGAGGAAGACCACGTCAGCGTCGAACAGGCCGCAGCCGGCGGTGTGCCCGGCCATCTTCTCGACGGTGATCGCCCGCTCGTCGCCGAGGGTCACGTCGTACGGGTGCAGCGGACGGTCGAGCGGGACGAGCCCGTGGATCGCGGACGCTATGAGGATCAGGTCGGGATGGGTCAGGGCGTCGGCCGCGAGCCGGAGCGAGCGGTGATAGCCCCCGGTGTAAAGCTCCCCGGCGGGCCAGCCGTGCCGCTGGCCCTCGGGGATCGGGCGCTTCTCGAAACCGCACGCGATGATCACCACCTTGCGGCGGTCCACCTTGATGTTCCCGCGCACCCTGGCGTACGCGCGGCCAGCCGGAGTCAGATGCAGCGAGCCGCCCACGCTCGTCCCCCAGTTGGTGTCACCGCGGTGCCACGGCTGCGGGAACGGTGCGGCGTACCCGGCGGCGTGGACCCCAGCGAGCGTGCGCCCGTTGAACCAGGTCTCGCCCTTCCAGTAGGCCCGGTCGTCGCGTCCGGCAACGAGCTGGTCTGGGCGCCGCGCGGCGGTGAGCACCGCCTCGTGCTGCTTGGCGGGGAGCTTCGGCGGGATCGGCGGCAGGTCCGAGCCGGTGCCGCGCTCGGGGTGCGCCTGGCGCCAGGCGTCCAGGGCCGCCCACCCGGCCTCGGTCATCCGGTGGGTGCCGCCCTCGTCGCGGTGCGGGATGACCAGGTCGTCGGCTTCGAGTTTGGCGAGCGCTGCGGCGTGTCCGGAGACCATGCCGTTCTCGTTGGCGTTGAGGATGCGCGCGCCGGTCGGTGTGAGCGTCATGAGTTCGTCTTCCTGGGGGCCCGGCCGGGAACGGCCGGGAGGTGGATGGGGGGCCCGAGATCACGGGCGTCGGGGTGGCGGTCCTGCCACGTCCAGGTGCGGCTGGTGGGCCCGCGGCCGGCGGCGAACCGCGCGGTCATCACCGCGTCGGTCTCGCACACGGACGGCAGGCCGATCAGCTCGCGGGCGATGTGCTCGGCGAAGTCGAGGCGGACCGGGCCGCGCGGGTCCAGGCCCCGGACGGCGGCCCACGCTTCGCGCTCCACCTCCAGGCGGAAGGCGAGCGCCATGTGCACTCGCCCGTCGCGGACCTGGAGATGGGTCAGGCCGCCGTCGTATGCCCAGCCCTCGGCCTCGTCCAGGGCCTTGATGTCGGTGACGGACGCGGTGACGTACCCGATCAGCTCCCGCGGGACCTCGGACTCGGCGTAGCCGTTGTCCTGGGCGAAGCTGGTCACGCCGACGGACCACCACGTCTCCAGGCGGGTGATCACGGCGAGTTGTCCGCGTCGCCGTAGCAGTCCTCGCAGGAGTCGGCCGGCTGTTCCGCGTGGTCCCGGCAGATCGCCTTGACGGACAGCTCTGCCTCGGGGTCCTCGGCGAAGAGGTCGACGGCCCAGTTCCCGGCGTCGGTGGCGCAGTCGGCGGTGTAGACGAACCCGCCGGCGCCCTCCTCCCAGACGCCGAACTCCGTGCCGCCGCCGCACGGCGGCAGGGGCAGAGCCGCGGTGTGAGTGCCGCGCCGGTCCGGCACCCGGTGCACGGTGCACTGCGCCGCGGCGGTCATGCCGCGCTCCGCACGGCGCGCGGGGCGGTGTACCGGTTGCACTCGCGGTCGTGCCGCCGCCAGTGCCCGTCCTGGGCGTAGCAGTCGCAGTGCCGGGAGACGGGGGCGGTGATGAAGTCGGCGATGAACGCTGCGGTGGCGGCAGAGTCCTCGGCGCAGTCCAGGGGAGTGCCGTCCCCCGAGATGTGCACCGGGTCCCCGACCAGTTCACCGTGCTCGTCGTGCAGGGTGATGCTCCAGCCGGTGTGCGCGGCAGGGACGTGCCTGACAGAGCCGTCCCGGTCGGCGATGACCAGCCGGGCGTACCCGGCGCGTGGGAGCGGCAGGAGTACGTCGTAGGTGTCGCTGTGGCTGGAGTAGGTGATGGACAGGCCGTTGCCCGGGGTGATGCCGTACTCGGCGAGTGCTTCCAGCAGCAGGAGGCCGGCCATGCGCCCCGCGAGCCAGTCGGCGGCGGCCCGCGCGCAGCGGGCGGCTTCCTCGGCGACCGGGTGTCCCCCGTCCGAGGCGTAGACGGTGCCGAGTTCGCAGAAGTCGGGTGGCCCGTCCGGCACCCAGGCGGACACACGCATTGGCGGCGCCTCGGAGCTGGGCAACGTCGCCTCCTCGATGGCGATCATGATGTGCATGCCGTTCAGCGCCTCCGACTGCGGAACGTCGGTCGGGTGCGCGAAGATCACGCGGTCTCCGGGATCGAAGAAGGCGGCAACGCCGATGTCCTCGCAGGCGGACAAGACCGCGTCGTCAGGGGCGATGGGAACGGTGGTGGGCATGGTGACCTCTCGGTGTTCTGGGACAGGGGGAACCGGGGTTCCGCACCTCCCCGCCCGTGCCGAGAAGCGGGCGGGCAATGCGGCGCTCCGGGGCTATTTCGGGGTGACCAGGGCGGCGTACGCGGCGACGCGCCCGGCGCAGAACGCGGAGTCCTCAGCGACAGTCGAGCCGGCCGGGGCGGCGTCGAGCGTGGTCACGTAATCGCCGTCGGCGCCGTAGACCGAAGCGCCCCAGACCTCGTCATGGAGGGACGCGACGCGGTCGGCGTGCTCCCCCGAGGAGATCCGCAGGTGCGTGCCCCGGTAGACGTCGATCTCCGCTGTGCTCGGGTCCAGCGGAACCGCGAGACAGGTGAATCCGCCCTCGCTGTCGTCGAAGGCGGGGAAGCCGTACGACTCCAGAGCGGCCCGCAGCACGTCTGCTTCGGTCTGCGGGGGCGCCATGTCGGTGGGAACCAGCTCCAGCACCATCGTGGGTGTGGCGACGAACAGCCGGTCGTCGGAGTCGCGCAGTACCCACCCGTCGGAGGACCTGAACCATGCACTGATCAGGGACCGCGCCCGGCTCCTGCTCACCAAGTGGGTGTCGATCACTTCCATGGGTTTGCCCGGCTCACGCCGCCACAGCTGAGTCACGGCGTACCCAGGGGCGACGACGTCGCGCAGACCGTGAGCCAGCTCGGCGGCGATCGCACTGCCGCCGGCGTCCTCCTTGGCCGCTTTGCGCCGGAACCAGGCGTGTTCCAGCTCCGCGGACTCGTACGCGACCTGGGCGGCTGCACCATGCGCGCTCGCTACGGCCATAGCGTCCGCGAGGCGACTGAACTCCTCCCTGTCCTTCCGGACCTTGGCCGTCGGTGGGTACAGCGGACTCAACGTGTCTTGCTCGGCCGCCTCGCGCCGTACGCCATCGGCCTTGGTGCGCAGCTTGTTCATGGTCATGCGTGTGGCCGCGCGCTCAATGGTGGCGAGTCTTCGCGCATCGCGGATGCGCCGCTGCTCGGCCTTCCGCTGCGCTTCTCTGCGGAGCCTGGTGGGCAGAGCGGCAAGTACGCCGGGGCTGGTCATGGTGGTGCCCTTCTGGTTGGGCGGAGCGTGGGGGCCGACTCGCTCGTGTCGGCCAAAGAGGAATTCTGTACACCTGGCCAATGCCGGGGTGAGGGGACGGCCGCCGCGCCCGGGGAGGAGCGGCGGCCGTACGGGGTCAGAGCGCGCGGGCGGCCCGGAGCTGGTTGTCGACGGAGCCCGTGACGATGACGTTCACGGCGTCGGGCCGCCCGCCGTAGTGGAGCTCCACCTTGACCACGTCATCGACGCACAGGGACGTGGTGCACTTCCCGCCGAGGCTGGGCCAGTTGTAGGTGTCGATGGGCCGAAGGCCGGGGGCCGCTGCTTTCATCCGCTGCGCGAGGCCGCCGTACACCGGCTGACGCTGCCGCTTGTCCCGGTTGCCGGTCTGGATCGCGCGGAGAACCGTCACGGCCTGATCGGCGCTGAGGCCGTTCAGGCGCAGCCACGATTCGGCGGCAGGGCCGCCGGGCGGATCACCGGCGCCACGGGGGTGCGGGCGGGTGTGGTGGCGCCCACGGCCGCCGCCGGGCACCTTCCACGTGGTCGTTGCCGCGCCGAACTCCCAGTGGGTTGCCGACTCGTGGACCAAGGCGGCGCGCAGCTTGCCGACATGCAGCCGCGAGGCGCTACGGGCGTTGTGCGCGGGGATGTGGTCCCGGGTGATCAGGTTGGCAAGGGCACTGCCGTACGCGGCGGCAGTCTGCGCCCCGGGGGCGGTCGCCCGCTCGTACCGCGTGCCGTCGGGCAGGAGCCCGACCGTGAAGAGGAACCCGCGCTCGGCGCCGAGTACGGAGACGTCGTGCCCGTGGTGGGAACGGACGGTTCCCTCGATGCGCCCGTTGTGGGCGGGGAAAGTCATCCATCCGGTGCCGAGGACCGTGCGGGCGGCGTCCATGACGGCCGCGGCAGTGAACGGCATGGTGGTGGGAGAGGACATGGGTGTCCCCTTTCTGGTCGTTTCGGAGCGTTCGTTGTGCGGCTCGCTCGCGCCGTCCAACAAAGAAAACTGTACACCAGGCCAAGGGGTGGAGGTGGGGGAGGGCCCGGAATTTTCCTCCGGACCCTCCCGACCACCCCGCACCGCGCTACTCGGCCGGCGGGAATGCCGTCCACGCGCCGGGCCACCCCCGGTCGCCCTCGACGCGCCAACTGGCTGCGCGCAACACCTCGGGCGCGCGCGCCGTCTGATCCGCCGACGGGCTCCCGATGCCGTCGATGTGGATGCCCGGCACCCGCAGGTCCGACGGGTCGGCCGCGCTCACCATGAACCCGTCCGCCTCGCACATGACCGAACCTCCGCCGATGGACTCGCCGTAGCGCACGGGCGTGAGCCCCGCCTCGATCAGCAGCGTGATCGCCGTGGCGACCTCCGGCCCCCGCTGCCATCCCGCGCCCGGGAAGTACCCGACTGCCGGAGCAGCGGACTTGGGCACCCAGTGCACCGAGTACATGTCCGGCCGGTCCTCCCCCGCGCTCGGGTACGGCCTCTCGTACCCGACCAACCGGCCTTCCGCCGAGCATCTGTCACCGCGCCGCAGCGCGTTCGCGACGTCGACCACGGCGTCGATGCGCTCGTGCCGCACGGGCGCGGTGTGCCGCACCACGTTGTGGACCTCCCGGCGAAGCCACGTCAGCCCGTCGCCCAAGACCGCGTCCGCCCCCTCCAGGAAGTCCCACAGCTCCGGTGCGGTGACCATGCGGGCGTCGGTGAGGACGTGGCGCCGCTCGGCGCGCATCGCCTCCGCCGCGGCCTCCTCCTCGGTGTCGGCGAACGCGACGTGCGCGCGGGTCCACAAGTCCATGACCAGCCACGGGCCGGTGAACGGCACATCGTTGGCCACGGGAGCGAACCGGGGGCCGGCGGTGTCGTGCGGCCGGTCGCTCACGTACACGTCCATCCGGCCCGGGACGCACGTCACCGCGTATCCCTCGCGGGTGAGGACTTCGGCGATCTGAGCCCTGTACTTCTCACGGCCGAGGGCGGGCCCGTGCGTCCACACCGGGCGGGTAGGCGTGCCGCCGTGCCACCGGACGAACATGCGGCGCGGCTCGCGGGTGTCGAGCGATTCGACGCGGAACCCCTCGTACTCCACCCCGGGGACGTACTCGGGGAAGGTGCGGGCGAGGAGCGTCGTCACCCGGGCCGCCAAACTGACGGAGGGCAGAACGGTGCGGGGAACGCTGTTGGTCATGGTCAGGCCTGCTTTCGCTGGAAGGGTTCGGTGAGGCGGAGGAACAGGGCGCCCGCACGGGCCCGCCGCCAGGGCCGGGACACGGCGCGCACGACGGCGGCCAGAACGGAGACGTCGGCCTGGTCGACGTACATCTCCACGGACACGGGCGCCGCGGCGCCGTCGAAGCGGGAGACGGTCAGGCGCAGCACGTTGGGCCGGGCGCCGTAGGCGACGAGCACCCGGGCGTTCCGGGTCTCGACGAACGTGCCGAACTGGACGGTGCCGTGCAGCCGGCGGGCGAGTTCGTGCCGGGCGGCGACCACGCCAGCCGCCCACCGAGCGCGGTCGCCGGGGCTGTAGCTGGGGGCTTCAGCCATCGGAGGGGAACGGCTTCGGCACGCCGCCCGGGATCATCTCCAGGTGGGCCATGCGCACTTCCTGCTCCTCCGTCATCTGCGCGTCGGTGAGCCGGACGCCGACGAGTCCGGCCATCTCGCGGGCGAGCTGAAAGCGGCCGTGCAGCCACCGCAGCCGGGTGTCCGGCAGCCACGCTTTGACGTGCCAGACCTCTTTCCACGGCTCGCCCGCCTCGACCAGGGCATTCACGTACTCGCCGAACTCCCGAAAAAGCACGTCGCCGACGTCGTCCCGCTCCTTGACGTTCGACATGGCTACGCCTCCGCCAGGGGCGCGGCGAGCACGAACACGTGCAGGCACTTCACGGTGCCCGGCTGTTCCGCCGGACGCAGGTAGTGGACGTACACCCTTCCCGCGGCTTCGTCGTACGTCGCCCGTGCGCGGAAGTGCTCGGCAACCATCGTCGTCAGCACGTCCGTCATCGCCGTACCGCTGATGACGGCGGCAATGTCGTACGCGCTGTCCTCGTCGTGCCTGGCCACCAGCTCCCGCAGCGGCACGAGCCCGGCGCCCTGGTGGTCGAGCACGTACTGGGCGGCGTCACGGACGGGCGGCAGCGCGAACAGGCCAGGGAAGAGCGGCTGCGCGAGGACTCTGCCCGGCAGGGTGCCGTGCGGCTCGGCGGGCACGAACCTCTTCCGCACGTCCCAACTCTCAACGGCACGGCTCAGGCTCTCGCTCACCTCCACGTCGGTCCAGGTGCCCGTGCCGTCATCGCGCGGGTCGTCCTGCGACGAAGGCACCCACACCCCTGCGGTGCGGGTCCACACGTCTCCGGTGTGCGTCCACTTGTAGCGGTCGCCGTCGGCGAAGTGCAGGGGGACGGCCGGCGGGGGGAACTGGGCCGACCGGGCGGGCGGCGCGGACAGGGTGGCAACGGACACGGTGGTTCTCCTGGTCAGGTTCGGTACGGCGGGGCACGGTGCGCCCTGCTCACGGCCGTGATGGGCACGGCCGAGGGAAGGAAGCGCCGGGCCGGCCCCGGGGAACGAGCGCCCCGGGGCGGCGGGGCTCAGCGGACGTAGGCGACCCACGGCGGCACGGGCACGCTCACGACCCGCTGCTCATTGCCCGCGCGGCGCAGCAACTCGGCCATGTCGCCCAGCTCAGCGGCCGGAACCTCGTACACGCGCGTCGACTCGCGCAGTCGGTACGCCGGGGAAGCGCCGGTGCCGCCCGTGGTCGCCATGCGGAAGCGGATGGTGCTCGCGGCCCACTCCTTGGGGCGGCGCAAGTGGCCGGAGCTGGAGCCGAGGAGCACGGGGTCGGTGACGCTGATGTGCGGAAGCTCCGCAGCACCGTCACGACCGCGCGGCACGTCGACCAGGGTGACGCCGTCGAGCTCTTCGGCCTCGATCAGCAGCCGGTGAAGGGCACGGTCGGAGCGCGGCACGAACCAGACGTGAACGTTCTTGGGCAGGTAGAGCACGGGAGTTCCCTCCGGGTGGAGCGGCCGGGGCGGAGACAGGAAGCCCCCCGGCCGGCGGGCGGTCAGATGCGGTACTGGGCTTCGGTGACGGCGCGGCGGCGCTCCTCGTCGGGGCCGAGCGGGATGTACCGCACCGGGGCGCCCGTACCGTCCTCGGCGATCCTCCGGACGGCGACGGCGCCGTACGGGTCGCCGTCCATGTGCGGGAACTCGACCTCGAACAGGTACGTCGCAGAGCCGATGCGACGCGCCCACTCCCACCGGCCGTTCGTCGGCATGGGCTGACGCATCCCGATGACGAACAGGCCGTAGGCGCGCGCGGCCTCCACCAGGGCCCGCCGCGCCTCGTACAGGGCCGCGTACGGGATGGCGCGGCGTACGGAGGTCAGGAACTCGGTCATGGCCTTGTCCAGGGCGCGCCTGTTGGCCGAACCGTTGATCGCGGCCCCCAGCTCCCGCAGCGCTTCCAGCCCGAGCAGGAAGGCGCGGTTCCAGGCCTGCCGCTCCGGCGAGGCCTGCCACGCGCGGAGTTCGACCGGGTCCTCGACGAGGACGCCGTAGCGGTTGCCGCACTGGGAAGTGAGGAGCACGAGGGCCCGCACGGCGGGGTGTTCCATCGTGGCGCCGTCCGGCTCATGCAGGAACCGGGACACGCCTTCCTCCACGTCGGTCAGGAGCGTCCACTCCTCGGCGTCCTCGGCGAGCGACACGGCCCGTATCGCGGCGTGAAGGATGCGGTCCGCCTGGTCGTCCATCTCGTTGACGGGGAGAGAGCACAGGACCCCGTCGATGGTGCGCAGCGCCTCGGGGGTGGCGCGGCGCTCGGTGTCGCGTACGGCGGACTGCCCGGCGGTGATCAGGGGGTACAGGGCGGTGCGGACGGCGGTGGTCATGGTCGAGTCCTCCATAGGGCTCACGAAGTGGGGAATGGAGTGCGGGGGCCGGCGGGGCGCACGGACGGCACGCCCCGCCGGGGGAATCACAGGGAGCTGACGAAGCGGTCGATCGCCTTGCGGCTCGTGCGGGCGGTGAGCGTGAACGATCGGACGACCTCGTACGAGCCGGGGATGCGGACCTCCACCCGACCGTGCGGGTAGTCCGGGTGGTGCCAGTCGACGCCCAGCAGCTCGAACCGGTAGGTGGTGCCGCCGACGCGCCGCGTCCATCCGGGCGAGCCACCGTTCTCGAACGGCATACGGGGCCCTATGGGGAACAGCCGGTAGACGCGTGCGGCCTCACTGGCGAGATTGGACGCTCCCAACACAGCGCCGGAGGCGACGGCCATCCGCATCCGCGCGGCGAACTCTGCGGCCGTGCGCACCATCAGGGCGTCAGCGGGCCGGGCATCGGTACGGCGCAGCATGATGGCGACCAGGCGCGTGCCCGCTTCGGCCGCCCGTGACCAGGGATCGAGCGGGCGATCCTCCATGTCGGCCCGACGGTCGTGGCACACGGCCAGGAGCCGCAGGGTGTCCGCCATCGCCACCGTCGCGTACGCGGGCGTCCAGCTCGGCACCATCCGGGTCAGGTCAGTCACGGCGTCGTCCATGTGGTCGATGCGCGGGAAGAGCTGACTGCCCTCGGCGAACTCGACCGCCTTGAGCACCCGCTGATGACCGTCTTCGAGGCTCCAGTGGAACGACTCCGTGGGGAGCGCCAGCAGGGCCCGGGAGAGCGCGCCGAGGGTCGACGGCTCCGGGTTCTGCCTCGCGGTGCGTATGGCGGCCCTGAGCGCCAGCAGCATGGTGCGATGGTCGACGGCAACGGCGGTGGTCATGGCGGAGTCCTCCGGGTGCTTACGGAACGGGGAAGGGGGATGCGGGCCGGCGGGGGCACACTGGGAGCGAACGCCCCCGCCGGGCGGCGTCACGACAGATCGATGACCGTGACGACCGGCGGGAAGGCGTGGAGCAGCACGGAGTACGAGAGAATTGCGACCGTCTCGGACTCGGTCGGGAGTTCCGCCGGGACGTATGCGAGCGTCACCGCGCCGCCGGGGATGCGGAGGTACACCGTCCCCGTCTCAGTGATGGACACCTCGAACTCATCGCCCCGCACCCGGCTGCCCTTTGCGATAAGGGCGAACTGAGCGGGCCCCCACGGGCCGAGCTCGGATGCCGGTACACCCGCGAGGTAGGTGGGGCGCTCGTTGCCGGTCGAGCAGAACAGGTACGGGCTGCCCTCCTCGAACGGGCTCTCCCCCTCGGCCACCGGGCGCCCGGGGAGCGGCATGTCGGCCGGGACGTTCGCCGGGGAGAACATCGGAACGCCAAGGGTGTCCAGGCACTCGGGGGCCACGAACAGCTCACGGATGCGGGCGTCGGCCTTCGGCGCGGACGGGGGGCCGCACTTCACGCACGCCCAGTTGCCAGAGGAAAGCCGCTCCAGGGTGCACGCCTGATGCGTGATGCGGTCACCGGTCGCAAACGCGGAGGGAACGAGGGGAAGCACGGTCGGGGGGAGAACAGGCACGGCGATACTCCAAGCAAGGAAGGTGGGATGGCGGGCGCATGGTGGCCCGGGGGACGCCCTTACGGCGCGCCCTGCGCACAGCCGTGACGACGGGGGGCACGGCCGAGGGCGGGAAGCGGCGGGAGCGGGGAAGCGGGCCGGGGCGGCGGGAGAGCGCGCCCCGGCCGGCCGCCGGGTCAGCCCCTGATCTCCAGGGCCAGGAGGCAGAACAGCGCGAGAGCGGTGGCGAAGAACGCGCCCGCCGTCAGGAATGCCAGGGTGCGGAACTCCCGCCGCGTGACGGGGCGCTCGCGGTCGTCAGGGGTGGTGCTGGACATGGGTGACCTCCAACGGTCGTAGGTGGGATGGGGGCACCGTCGGCCCCCGCACCGCTCCGCGACACGGCGCCGCGGAACGATGCGGAGTCGGCGGCCAGCTCACTTCCGGTAGAAGGCGCGGCACGCGACGGCGAATCGGCGTCCGTGGTGCAAGAACGGCTGATCGCACTTGGCGCACAGGGGGTTCGACGCGGAGTCGGGGCGCGGTTCCACGTCGAACTTGTCGCAGCACGTCGCGTTGGGATTCCTGTGCTCGCTCTCCCACTGGCCGCACTCACCGCAGATCGGCGTACGGGGCGTGGGCATGGGGCGGCACTCGAACGTGGCGTGGTCGCGCATCCCGGCGGCATACGTGAACGCCACCGTGCGGGACAGGTCATCGACCGCCACGGCACCCGAGCAACGGATAGCGTCGATCAGAAGGGCACGGAGGAACGCGCCGGACACCACCGTCGTGTGGGGCACGTCGGGAACGAGGTTCCACGCGGGGGCGAACACCGTCTTCGAGTACGCGGCGAACGTCACCTCGGACGGGTCGGTGAGGGGCCGGAACTGGGCGGTACGGACGTCATTACGGACAGCAGACACAGAGAACTCCCGGAGAAGGACGAAGGGGAGAGAAGCGCGCCGGAGCGTCGGTCACCCGTGAGACGGGGTGCACTGCTCTGACCAGCACAAAGGGGTGTTCGTGGAACCGGTGAGACCGTCCTACGCGTGCGCGCGGGGGGTCTGGGGCCGTATGCCGGCCCGGTGTACCGGGCGCCGCACTGCGTCCGGCGGGGCGAGGACGGGCGCAGTGCGGGGCGCGGTGCACCGGGGCCGGTCCGGACGCGTCGGGGGCGGCGCGCCCGGACCGGGGCGTCAGCCGCGAGGGACGCGGGCGGTGACTCGGCGGCGGTAGCGGTCGAAGCGGTGCCGGGCGCGGTACTTGAAGTTCTTCCAGTGCGGAGTGCTGCGCCACTGGACGAAGGCGACGCGGAGGCGGGCGAGGGGGCGCAGTTCACCGCGCATCTCGCAGCCGTCGTAGACGTGGGCGAGGATCGCGGCGGCGACGGCGCGCGGTGAGGCGGTGGCAGGGGCGAGCGTGCCGGGGAAGACGTACCAGCCGTCGTAGGACGTGCAGTCCTGCATGGCGATCTGCCATGTTCCGTCGGCGCGCTGGAACACGTCGTGCTGCCCGCCGTAGCAGTTGCCGGTGACGATGGTCAGCCCGTAGCCCTGGCATTGGACCACGCCGGTGGTCACGTCCAGGTGGCCGGCCCGGATGATGTGGGCTTCGATGCTTCGCAGGGTGGCGCGCTCCGCGTTGTGCTGGGCGTAGAAGGCGTGGGCGACGCGTTCCCCCTCGCTCCACTCGCCGCCGTTCTCGTGCCGGTAGGTACGGGAGTGGGCCAGGTCGAGAACCTTGATCGCGCTGGCGGGGTCGCCCTCGTACTCGGGGATGGGCGTGGTCCACACGGTGTTGCGGGAGTCACTGAGGAGTGTGGTGTCGTCCCACGGTTCCAGGTCCGCGACGGTGACGGCGTTGATACGGCCGTCGGGGAGCTGGGTGATGGTGATGTACAGGGACTCGATGTTTTCGGTGCCGGGGGCGTCGGAGGACTTTGCCAGGCTGACGGACACAGTTGTCCCCTTCTGGATGGGTTCGGAGCGTTGATGTTGTGCGGCTCGCTCGTGCCGTCCAACGAGATGAACTGTACACCACGCCAATGAGCGAGTGTCAACACTCCACCTGAATCCCGCCGTGCACTGACCCTTATAGGAGCGCCCCGCCCTATCGTCTTGTGTTGGTTGTCAGTTTGGTTCGTGGTCGTGTAGTGTGGTGCTCACACCGACCGAGAGGGCGGCGCCGGAACGAGCAACCGGCGCGCCCCACGCTCCGGAACCAAGGGGACCTCTGTGTCTGCTGCCGCTGAACGCCGTACCCGCCGCCGGGCCGCCGCCGCCCGGCTCCGTACCCGCCGCACTGAGAACCGGGCGCACCGCGACTCCACGCAGCGTGTGAAGGTGAGCGACTTCCTGACCCGCATCGGCATGGACGCCGAGGACATCCAGAAGTACGGGTCATGGGCCGGGCGGTACATCGTGAGCGAGTACCGGACCGCGAACCACGGCCACCAGCCGCGCCAGACCCGCAAGCGCACCGCGCCGTGCAAGGGCCACCCCAAGGGCCGCTGGATCAAGGTGAACGTCTACCGCGTGACGGACCCCGCGCTGATCGCCGGGGCGAGCAAGTACAACCGCACCGCGCCGTTCGTCGCCGCCCAGTACGTCACCGCCGCGTAGAGCGCACCGCGCCCCGCGATCCGGCCGGGCGGCCGACACAACTCCCCCCTCTCGCCGCCCGGCCCCCTCCCCCTGCTACCAGACAGGACGATCCGCCGTGCCCGACATGGTCACCGTTCCCCGCGACCCCGCCGCCGCCCCCGCCGACGTCATCGACGTGACGACCGACCCGAACAACGTCCCGCACTACACGCACCGGCCGTGCGGCGCGACGTGGCGCGCCGTGCCCTACTCCAACGGCATCACGGGCGAACCGATGGGGACCACCACTCAGTTCGGCTACCCGCCGTGCGGTGAGCCCGGAGCCCTGGACCGCTTCGTCAAGGCCGCGCACGCCGACCGGTACATCCCGATCTACGCGTGTGCCGAGCACGCCCGCTGACGCCCGCCCACCGGGGCGCGGCCCTCCCGCCGCGCCCCACCCTCCCTCGAACGGAGACGACTGATGATCCGTCCGCACATCACCCGGCGCCAGATGCGCGCCGCCCTGGCTGGCGTCGTGGCCGCTGTCCTGCTGCTGCTCCTCGCGTCGCTCACCGGCACGTACAACGGCGCGAACGCCGGAGCGACCGTGGGCCGGCCTGGATGCTTCATCGGAATCGAGTGGCGCGGCGACCCGGGCGTGTACGGCTCGTGTGACGGCACCGACCCGGACGCGAAGCCGCACCGCCGCTGACCGCCCTGCCCGGGGCGCGCCACGGCGTCCCGGGCCCCGCTCCCTTCCGCTTCACACTCCGGAGAGACCGCCGTGTTGAACCCCCGCACCCACCTGTTCGCCCTGTCGACGTATGCCCGTGCCCGTGCGCTGCACCCGGACACCCCGGAAGCCGAGCGCCCCGCGCTCCTGGACCTGGCGTTCGAGGCAGGGGAGACCGGCCACCACTGCTACCCCGGTGGCCAGTGGGACCGCTCGAACCTCAAGGTGCTGTGCATCCTCGGCGACTTCGAGCGGGACGCGGACGCCGCCGGACTCCCCCGGTTCGACCTGTCCGACCCCGCCGCTTTCCTCCTGGACGCCGCCGTGACCGAGATGCGCAACCTCTACGCCGACCGGCCCGGCCGCGTGACCGAAGTGCGGTTCACCGCACATCCCTTCGGCTCCCGCATCGAGTGGGGCAACACCACGAGCACCGTGACCCGGTACGCCGACGGTACGGAGCGGGACAACCTCAGCTACCCGTGCATCCGACTCAGCTACTTCCTGAACGATCTGGCCGATCTGCGCCGCCCGGAGACCGGCGACGCCCTGACGCTGCGCGTCGCCCCCGGCCCGTCCGCCCTGCCCCCGGCCCCCGTCGGGCTGGATCTGGACGACTTCGAGTCCTGGTTCGACCTGAGCGCAATCGAGCCCGACCCAGCATTCGAGGCCGCGCCCGCCCCGGAGCCGGAGCCCGCGCCGGAGCCCGTGAAGTCCCCGGGCCGGCGGCCGATCCCTGCCCCTGACGACGCCAAGGGCTGGGTGTGGTGGCAGGTCGACCGCGCATACGTCGAAGGAACGGTGACGCGGCTGCACTTCATCAACAACGGCGGCCGGTCGAAGATCGTCGTCCGCATCCTCGACGGCACGCACAAGGGCATGGCGCCCACGCTCAACCGGCGCATCACCGAGGACCTGATCGAGGACGCGCACGCGTACGCCAAGGCCACGTACGGCGCCCGTCGCCTCTGGCCGACGCACATCCACCTGGAGCGCCCCGCGCTCACCCCCGCCGCCTCCTGACCCGGTACAGCCCCGGGGCGCGGCACCCGCGCCGCGCCCCGCACCCTTCGCTTCCCTCACACCCTGAAAGGCACTCCCATGTCCGTGTCCGTTGAGACCGTCTCCATCCCCCTGCCCAACATCGCCGTGCAACGCCCCTCCCGAGTCGGCAGTGAGCTGTGGCGCGTCACCTTGAGCCGCTTCATGTTCGGGCGCGGCAAGACCCTCAAGGCCGCGAAGGCTGAACTGGCCCGGCAGATCGCCGTGGCCACCGAGACGGTGAACGTCGAGCCCGCGTTCGCCCGCGACGACGACGGCTCCCTGATCGTCGCCATCGACCGCCCGTGGGGCGTGGAGGAGTACCGCATCACGGACGACGGATTCAAGAACGTCGGCACCTACGACCGGGACACCCGCACGCCCGCTGAATGGCTGGCCGCCACCCACCACTACACCCCGGTCCCGCCCCGCCGCTGACCCGCAGCCGGCCCGGGGCACGAACGCCCCGGGCCCCGCCCCACAGAACGGAACGCCCGTGCGCATCCCCCGCTTCCACCCCCTGTCCGACATGCCGATGTTCGAGGCGCAGCGCAAGTTGCGCGGCCACGCCTTCTACCCGGGGGCGCGCGTGCTGCGGGCCCTGGAGCCCCGTACGCCGCGCCCCGCGCCCGACAAGTCGCCGTGCATCGTCTTCCACTCCCCGTGGGGGCACATCGTCGTCACGGAGATAGACCCGGAGACGCTGAACGGCTACGGCTGGACGTGCCTGTCCGCCTTCCCCCTCGGCGCCGAATGGGGAGACCTCGGGTACCTCGGCGAGATCGAGAAGCGCCGGGGCCTGCCGTTCGAATACTGGGAACGGGACCTGTTCAGCGACGACGCGAATGCCGCCGCCGCCATCGGCCGCATCCTCACCCGCTACGCCCCGCCCGTGCTGCCCGAAGCGCAGGAAGAGCCGGAGCCGGAGCACGCGCGTGCCGACCCGGCTGGCCCGGCGTCCCGCCCGGCCGCCCGCGTTCCCCGCCGCTCCCGTGGCGCCATGAGCCGCCGCTGAGCCCGGCAGCCGGCCCGGGGCGCACCCTCCCGCGCCCCGGGCCGCAAGCCCCCGCCACCTGGCACCCTCCCCGCCGTCCGGAAGGAACCGACACTCCATGACCAGCATCCCGCCCATGCCGCACGCCACGTACGAGGACGGAACGCGCCTGAGTATCCAGCTCTTCACCATCGCGGAGACCGGACTCGGCCCGTACGTCGGACTGCCCATCACGTCCCTGTGGCTCGATGACACCCCGCACCTGTTCACCAGGGAGACCGTCGGCCAGGTCGCCGCCGACGTCGCCCGCGACGACCTGTGCATGAGCTACGCGTTCTCCGCCGACGGCACCCTGACGCTCCAGTGGACCGACGACTTCGACGCGTTGGGCCGCATCGTCATCGTGGTGCCGGACGCGCATGGCCGGTACCTCCTCGGCGGCATGTGGCCGTGGGCGGTCTGGGGTGCTGACGACGCGCCGCACACCGCCGGACAGGCCGCGTACGCCCTCGGCGCCGCCGAGTACCGGCAGAGCGTCACCACGTCGTTCCCCGACGGACTGAGCGAGCAGTACGACCGGGGGCGCGAGGAAGCGCACCGCGTCACGCTGCGCCGCGAAGAGCCCTGACCAACTCCCCCGCTGCGCCCCGGTGCCCGGCAGCCGGCCCGGGGCGCACCCGCCAGGAAGGAACCGGACATGACCACCGCCACCGTCCCCCAGGTCGATGCGCCGCATGCGATCGGCCGTCCCCTCGACGCGACCGGCACGGCGTACGCGCTGAGCAACGCTGACCGCGAGGGCGCCGCGGTACCGGTATCCGGCGCGCTGCTCCGCTCGCTGCTCGCGTCCGCGCTCCACTCCCGGGGCGCCGCCGCCCTGGAGCCGGACGGCACCGTGCGCTTCACGTTCGGGCAGAGCGCGGGCATGGTGCCCGGGGTCCTGGGCCCGATGTTCCTCGCCGAGCCGTGCGAGCGTCCGCCGCTCACCCCGTGCTGCGCCCGGTGCGGGCACTGGAAGGGCGAGCACGACCACCCCGGGGCGCCGACGGCATGCACCCGCTACCGGCTGAGCATCGGTCCGGCCCGGTTCGCCGTGCCCGACCACGACGGCATCACCTACGCGTGGGTGCGCCGCATGGGCAGGAGCCGGATCGTTTTCCAGATCACCGAGCCGTCCGAGCACTTCCCGGGCGGGACGCTGGTCGTGCACCGGTACCCGGAGGTCGGCGACGGGCCGGTGACCTTCTGCGCCCACTTCCGTGAGATCGGCCCGGAGGAGCGCGCCGCGTTCCTCGACCGGGCCCGCGTTCACGTCCGCTGATCCGCCCCCGGCCTTCGGCCGGGGTAAACGAGAGACCCCCGCCAGCGGTTACGGCCGGGGCCCCGGCGACCACCTTGAAGGAGACGTTCATGCCTGCCCTGCTGCTGCTCACCGACCGTGAGACGACCGAGCACGCCACGCCGCACGGCCCGGTGCGGATGAGGAAGTACGCGAGCACCCCCGGGCGAGAGTTCGTACGGGCCGCCGTCCGGGCGGGCGACGGGGCGCGCGCCGCCCTGGTGACGCTGCGCCCGGCCGCGTACTCGTATGCCGGGGCGTGGCTGGCCGCGCTCGCCAAGCACGCCCCGGCCGCCGCCGACTACCGGAACCCGGACATTGCTCCGGCGTCGGTGCGGCTGGTGGCCGAGATGACGCGTACGCACGCCATGGGGGTGCCCCGGCAGTCGGACGGGTCGGTGGGGTGGAGCGTGCCTGGCGCGTCCGTGCGGGTGTGGCCCGACGGCCGGCTCACGGCCACCTCCGACGCGGGGGTGGAGTTGTCGGCCCGGCTGGAGGGGTCGCAGTGGGACGACTGGGACGTGGCCGCCGTGGTGGATGCCGCGCTGCGGCTGCTGTGTGCCCCGGCCGCGCGGCACATCACCCGCACGTCGGAGCCCTCGGGCTGGTTCCGGCCGTTGGACCGGGGCTACTTGGGCGGTGGCCGTGAGCGCAAGGGCGGGCAGATGTACGACGGTTCGTCGGTGGCCCGGTGCACGTGTGGGTGGAGCGGTGCGTACCTGTCTCGGCTTGCGGCGTTGGGCGCGGCGGCTGAGCATCTGCGGGAAGTCGGTGTGGCCGTTCCCTGTTGATCGCGCCTTGGTGTGGTGTACAGTTTTCCTTGTTGGACGGTGTGAGCGGCCGGACAACAAACGCTCCGAACCAACCAGAAAGGGGACAACTGTGTCCGCCAATCCTCCCTCCTGGACCTCGTACCTGGACGACTCCAAGGTCTGGTCCTTCACCAACTCCAGCTTCGAGCTGTGGCACGCGTTCGGCGAGGACGGCCGCGCCCTGTGCAACCGCCGCATCCGGCCCCGTAACCACCAGGAGAACGACACGTTCTTCCGCGCCCTGCGCGACGCCGAGCGGTGGCCCCTGTCCAACCTGCACGACCGGTGCCGCGCCAAGGCCGAGGCCAAGGTCGCCGCCCACCCGGAGGCACAGCAGCGCGCCGCCGAACTGGCCGCGTTCGAGGCGGCGCAGGCGGAGAGCGCCCGCCAGGAGCGCTACGCCACGGCCGCCGAGATGTTCGCCGAGGTCCACCCGGCCGCGAACCGCATCGTCAACAGCATCCAGGAGAACGCGTTCACGACCGCTTGGGAGGGCAACGAGGGGTTCACCGCCGTAGAGGTCTGGAGGCAGATCGGCGCGGAGCCCGGGGCGCTGTACGGCGACGACGACGGCGAGACGAACCCCGAGATGCCCGAAGCGCTGCTCAAGGCGTGGCGGTACCTTGACGGGCTCGCGGCCAGCGGTGAGCTGAACGAGCGGTGGGACGCGGCCCGGGTCGACGCGGCCCGCGACGAGATGGCGTTCGTGTACGAGCGGGCCCCGCTCACGCTCGACAAGACGCCCGGGTCATGGCAGGTGCTCTTCCACTCCAACTCGCCGCTGACGGGCGAGCGGTGGGCTGACCTGCCGGTGCACTCCATCGTGCGCACGGTGCAGCTCCGCGCCGGGCACGACTGGGAAGTCGTCGAACAGCGGCTCGCCGCGCGGGGCCTGGCCCGCTACGGCTTCCCACAGGCCGTGAGCGCCGGGCACGCCCTGTCCCTCGCGAAGGAGCGGTGGGAGGCAGAGGGGCCGCACTCCGCATGGTTCGAGTTCCTGGCGAACGAGGCACCCGCCATCGAGGAGCTGCGCTCCACATACGACCCCACGCCGGCTCAGGAGCGCGCCGCCTTCGAGTACGCCACGGTCGCCGTCGCCAACCCCGCGCCGGAACTCACCTTCGCCGACCTCCAGGCCATCGCGCGCGGCGCCGCCTGACGCCCCCGGGCGGGAGCGCGCGACGTAAGCCGCTCCCGCCCGGCACTCTCCCGGGCCTCACACGTCAGCGCCTCTCCTGATCGGAGCCCCCCGGGTGCCCGTCACCGTCCTTTCCCCCGCGTTCGACCAGTCCGTCACGGCCCTCGCCGACCACCCCGTCATCACAGAGATGGCGACGGATCTCCTCGGAGCGACTCCCGAACAGCTCTCCACGCTCCTGAGCGCCAGCGGCGCCCCGAACAACCGCTTCATGGCCCTGGCCAACGAGCGTTTCGCCGAGCGCACCGGAAGCCACGCCCAGTACCTGGGGACCGTCGCTCGCGCCGTGGCCGCCCGTCTCGCCGAGTCGCGTGCCCCGGACCCGGGGCCAGCGAACGCCTCGGACGCAACGCCCCGCGCCCAGAGCACCGCCACGTCATGACCACGAACCTGACCCCCGTCGCCGTCGTCCACGCCGCCATCGCCGACTACCGCGCGATGGACGCCACCCACCGCGTCGCCCTCAACACGTACTTCGACGACGACGGAGAGATCCCGGAGAACGAGTTGCCCGCCTACGACGAAGACCGCTTCACCTACGCCCTGGAGGCGGACGAACAGCTCGACGCCGTGATGAGCGCGCTCACCGAGGCGTTCGGCCTCCCCACCGACCAGCCGGTCACTGTGCTCGGCCAGTGGCACCGGACCTTCGAGGTGACCCCCGGCCGGCTGGATGACGCCGCCCGGGAGGCGTTCACCACCGGCCAGTGCCACGCCCTGGCTCTCGCGCTCCACGAGGTCACCGGGTGGCCTACCACCGCGCTACTCACCTCGGACTGTTTCGGCAACGACTCGATGTGCACCGGGGTCGACGAGGACGAGTGCCCGTGCCGGATCGGCCACGTCGTCGTGACCCGGCCCGATGGCGCCCACGTCGACATCACCGGCGCCCACACCCCCGGCACCGTGCCGGACTGCGAGGACGCCCCGGCCATCGTGATGACCGAAGAGCACTGGCAGGCCATCCGGTCCAGGCCCACGTGGCGCGACGCGGACATGCCGCTCGCCCACACGTTCGTCCGGCCGCTGCTCGCCGAGCTGGACGCCGCGCTCGTCGCCCTCCCCGCCTGAACCTCCTCCCCGCCCGGCCGCGCGCCGGTCGGCCCCTTGAAGGGACACCCCCGTGAACACCGCAACGATGCCGCGCAACTTCGCCGCCAAGGTCTTCGGCCGCCTGATGAGCGCCGCGTTCCTCTCCCAGCAGCACGCACTCACCGACCTTGGACCCTTCACGGGCCTGCTGTGGCGCTGCGTCTGCAAGGAACTCAACACCCTGGACCTCAAGGCGTGCGGCGATTGCCACAAGGCGCGCCTGTGGACCGAGGACGCCACCCCGCCCCGGTACGAGTACGGCACCCTCCTGGAAGACCTCCGCTCCGCGTTGACGGAGTGGTTCGACGACCGGCCGAAGGTGCGCCGTCCGGCGGCGATCAGCTTCCGCGTCACCACCGAGTACGACGACGGCCCGGCGTGGGCCACCTGGGACACGACCGCCTACTTCACCGACTCCCCGACTGGTCAGACGTACGGGGAAGACTTCGAGCGCTCGTTCGTCTCCGAGGCCCTGGTGGAGATCGGCGACTTCGATCGGCCGCAGGTCGGTGACACCCTCCGCGTCGTCATCCCCTCCCCGTTCACCGAGCCCGCCGAGGACGCGCGCAGCACCGAGTACGCGTACACCATCAGCGAGTACGCCCGGGAGGCCGCGACCGTCCTCGGGGAGGGCTGGGGCTCCGAGTCCGGGTACATCGGCGCGTACGGGAAGCTCTGGGGCCCCGACGTCCCCACGCTGCGCGTGTTCGTGGACGAGTGGGACGACCTGGTGGTGGCGTTCCACGACGACCCCGACGGGAAGCGGGTCACCATCGACCTCGCCGACGGTGCGCCGTCCTACCCGGACGAGCTGCGCGCCGTCGGCGAGGACATAGCCGAGATCATCCGCGCCAACTTCTGCTGACCCGCCCCGCCCGGGGCGCGGCCACGCTGCGCCCCGGGCGCGCCCCTGGAGAGCCCGTGAAAGAGCCCGACGCCCTGTGCGGCGCGCCCGGCCGCGACGAAGACGCAGACATGGACGTGACGTGCGATCTCGCCCCGCACGGGCCCAAGGAAGAACACCACGCCACGTACTTCGGCCTGTTCTTCAAGCGCCGCGAGCTGGAGTGGCCGGACCCTGAGCCGGCCGCCATCCTCCGCATCGTCGCCGAGTACGTCACCGAGTCCAACGACATCGGCGGACTGGACGCCAACGACCTCGTTGCGAGGCTGGAGTTCGCCGGATACGAACTGCCCGAACTTCCCGAAGGAATCCCCGCATGAACCTGCCTGGCGACACCATCGACGTCGGTACGACTCGCATGCCGACCCCGGCCCGCTACGCCCCGGGCGTCATCACGTTCGCCCGCCTCGACCCGGTGTTCCTCGCCGACGAGGAGCATGTCCTCCCCCTGGTCAAGGACTGGACCCGCGAGGAGCTGTACGCCGTGGCGGCTCTGTTCTCCCGGGAGGGGGGCCGCAGGGATGACGCTGAGTTGCTGGCGCTGCTGCGGGAGTGGAACCCGACTTGGGAGGGTTCTGAGCCTGACGCCGTCAAGGCCGAGTTCGTCACCGACTCGAACGGCGGCAGCGTCCGCTGGGCCGAGGAGAGCTACTACATCCACCGCGCGGACGGCTCCGTCGACGAGTTCGAGTTCCCGGAGGAGGGCGAAGACGACGAGTTCGCCGAGCAGGACGAACGGTTCACCGACCTCCTCGCTACCCGCTCGGGTGTCGACCGGCCCGTTCACGGCGCCCACCTGTTCGTGGACCTGAGGACCGGCGTGTTCACCGTCGAAGGCCCCAACGCGCTCTGAACAGCGGTTCCCCGCCCTGCCGCCCCGCGCGGCGGGGCGTAGCGGATTCGCCCCCTCACTCCGTCTACGTGGTGCTGCCGCGCCCCGGAAAGGACACACCAGCCGTGCCGATCACCCGCGTGTTCCTCTACGACGGCTTCAAGGTCCGCACCCGCGTGCGCTGCGGCGAACCCGTCTGGTTCACCCGCGACGTGGCCGCCGCCCTGACCGTGCGGTTCCCCGCCGGGCCGGTGCTCCCCGAGTCCCCGAACAGCCTGCCCGGACTCGCGACGGCCGACCAGGTGTGGACGCTAGCGCGCCGGGCCGGCTGTGGTGTGCCCGACGCGTTCCGGGCCTGGATGACGGAGGTGTCCGCGCAGCTCACCCCGCGGCCGACCCGCACGCCGGCCCCGGTGCGCAGCCGTCCGTGTAGGCCCCGCCCCGCTTCCCTCTCTCAATGAAAGGCACCCCCCTCGTGTGCTCCGACAGATCCCGCCGCCCGAACCCGGCCGGTTGCCTCGCCATAGGAGCCGTCGTCATCGCGTTCGTGGCGCTGTTCGCCGTGGTGCTCAGCGGTGGCGACGATGATTCTCCGCCGCGCTGCCCGGTCTCGCGCTCCGGCGCGGTGACGGGCACTGGCACGCACCACCAGGGCGGCGACCGTTCGGCCACGACGAAGAAGCCGGGCGGCACGACGAACGGCAAGTCGCCCACGGGCAAGCAACCGGGCGCCAAGGCCCCGGCTGCCCGCCCCAAGGCGCCTGCCGCCCCGGCCCCGAGGCCGCCGAGCATCCGCAAGAGGTGACCTCCTCCGGGCCGGTCCTGTCCGACCGGCCCGGAGAACAGCTCAAGGGGTGAGGGTGCCCACCAGGGGCACCGTTCCCCACCGGAGGCTCGCCACCATGGCCAAGCTCCCCATCCGTACGTACGTCATCAGCAACCCCAGCGCCCTGCTCGGCACCGAGCGCGTCATCACCTTCCGCCACTCGGCGCCCGTCGGCTCCGTCGTCGACCTGCCCATCGACGGCCGCCGCGTCCGCGCCCTGCTCACCGACACCCTGTGGAACGGCTACCGCTGCGCCGAGCTGCTGTTCACGAACCTGTAGCAGCAGGCCCTTCCGGCCCCTCTGTTCGTCGGTGGGGCCGGGCACGGGGCATCTCGCCGCGCGCCACTGCCGCCGCGCCCGACACCGGCTCCGAACTGCTTCCGTGCGCCACCCGCAGCCCAGGCTGCGGCCACTGGTACATGCGCGCCGTCACCGAGGTGCCCCCGGTCAGGTCGACGGACAACTGGTAGAACACCCGCCCATCGGCCCAGTCCTGGCGAGCCATGACCGGCGCGTACCGCCACTTCCCGTGTGACCACACCCGCAGCGCCGGGCGGTCGCCGGGCGGCCACGTCGTGACCTTCGGCTCCGGCCCGTCCTCGGGCTGCCGCCAGGGACGCGCCTCCGTTGGCTCGGGGATCGTCTCATCGCTCACCCTTCGAGCGTAGGCGCAGACCAGCGGCCCGCTGCGCCCGCGAAGCCGTGGGGCCGCTGTGAGGCCGCGCCACAAGGCAGCCCGGCCGTGCACTCTCCGGCGGTCCTGCAACCGCCTGGAAGGAACACCCGCTCATGTCCGTGCCCAAGCCCTCCGGCCGGCTCGTCGGCCTCGTGGTCGGCGTCGCCCTGCTCGTCATCGGGGCCGTCCTCGCCGCATATGCCGCGTTCGGCGGCAGCGACGGCAGCAGCCCGAGCCCCGGCCCGTCCCCGTCGGCAAGCTGCAACATCTTCGACCCCGAGTGTGAGCCGAGCAGCGGCAGCGGAGAGGGCGATCCGACACCCACCCCGTCCGACCCGGGGCCGACACCAGCGCCCCACCGTGCGGAGGGCGGTGGATCAGGGAACGGCGGCCTGATCGGCGGCACCGGCTGATCCACCTGCACCCCGCGCGCACCCCGGACGACTGACTTGATGTCCGGGGTGCGCCGCGTTGTCAGTGCCCCCTGCGACCGTGGGGTCATGAGCGCCACTACCGTGGAAGCGGTCGATCTGGTCGCGATCCTGCGCCTGCCTGTGTGGAACACCCTGGCCGAGCGGGCAGACGCGATCCGCCGCGCCCTACCTCCGCGTCCGGGGACGCCTCAGGGGCACCTCCGCTGGCTCCGATCGCTCACCCCGGAGCAGCAGCGGCGCGCCGCTCTCCTAGACCGCCTCGACGCCCTGTGTGGGCACATCGCCGGGCGTCCCGCCCTCGGCTACGTCGCGGACGATCCGATGCCGGAAGCCGCGCTCCAGGAAGCCGAGGGGTTCAACCCTCAGCTCTCCGCGCTCATCGCCCGCTACCGAACCGCGCGGTGACTGATGCGGGCGAGCGGGGTATCTCACGGCCCGGTAGGGGCTTCCCACAGGGTTCGCGCGACCTGATCGACGCCCCGGGACGTGCGGGGCCGGCTGCGGCAGTCCCAGCCCCTCCGCGGCGGGCGCTGCGCGAGGACGCGCCATCCGGCGCCGCGCAGGCTCGCGCCGCTCTCCCCGGCCTGCGTGTACGTGATCAGCCGCGTGTAACCGAGAGCCCGCGCTGCCCGCCACGCCGCGCCGTAAAGCAGTGAGTTGGCATTGGCCGTGCCGTCGGTCGCAGTCCGGGTGACCTCCAAGGTCTGGCCGTTGTCAAGCATCCGGGCCACCGGGCGGCCCACCATCGCGACCGCGCGCAGCACGCCGTCGTCATCGGCTGCGCCCACGCTGAACACGGCCCCAGCCGGCGGCCGGTGGTGCCGGTGCCAAAGGGCTACGAAGTCCTTCGCGTCCTTCTGGCGGACCGGTACGAGGTGCAGTCTCGGGCTCCCCGGGGCAGCGTCGGCGTACGGTCGGGGCACGGTGGTCCTCCATGCTGCGGAAGCGCCCGCTGCGCCCCGGAGGCCGTGCACCATGCGGCCCGCCGCGCCCTACCGTCCCCGGCACCGGGCCGCAGTGAAGGGGCGACACTAGGCCCCCGGGCTCTCTACGTTCCGCGCATGACAAACACCCCTTCGCCCACCCGTGGCCGCCCGTCCAAGCTGACGCCCGAGCTGGTCGACTCCCTTGTCCAGGCCGTTGAGGCGAACCTGAGCCGGGCCCAGGCTGCTGCGTCCGCCGGGATCTCCGCCGGAACCTTCGCCCGCTGGCTCACAACCGGCCGAAAGGTGCTCGATGCCGGCTGCGGCACCACCGAGTTCGAGGTCCGGTGCGCCACACTGCGACTCCGCGTCGGCGTCGCGGACGAGGCGCGGAAGGGGAGCGGCGAGCCAGCCACCGCGCCGGACAAGATCCCCTCGGGCGTCATCAAGGCGGGGCCGCTCCCGGCCGGTGCCGTCACCACGGCGACCGTCGGGCAGGAGGGTGTCAGAGGCGCCCCGACGCCCCGGCCCGTCGCGCCGGCCATCGTCGTCGGCAAGCCCCGCCGCCGCTCCCTGTTCGCCCGCATCGCGGGCCGGTTCACCGGAGAGCGCGCGGACCGCGTCTGACCTGCTGGTTCACCACCTCGTGCGCTGTGGCGCACGAGGGTTTCCTCATGCGCCACAGCGCACGAGGCGAAATCCACATGCGCTCCAGCGCATCTGGGCACGTGCGCTGCACCGCATGAGGCCTGATGCGCTGGAGCGCATGTAAACAAGAAGTACCCAACACAGACGTAAGAAGAAGACGAACTCTGCCCGTGACGGCCCCTGGTGGGCCGGTTGCGGGCAGAGTCGTGACCAGCACGAACCTCGGCCAGCAAGCGGCCTCACCCCGGGACGCAAGCACGATCAGCCGGCACCTTTCTCCGCCATAGCCGCTCCACACCGGGCGGTCGCATCCGCGCGGCCAGTCCGGGACGGACGAACGGAGAAACACCATGAAGCCCGCAGTCGAGAAGGCGCTCCTCGAATGGAAGGACGCCTTCGACCAGACCCACGAACGCGCGGTCAACGTGCTCGGCCTCGCCCTGCCCGGTCTGGCCCCGTCCAAGACCCCCTCCTACTGCTGCCCCGTCACCCTCACCATCGACTCCCCGAACGTCCTCGGCGACGGCAAGGTGTGTGTGGACAACGACCACCGGGCCACCATCGAACTCGACGACGTCCCCAACGCCGTGATCGCCGAAGGGGTCGACGAGCTGTTCGGCATCGGCTGGTTCGACGGCGCCGACGAACCTCTGGAGGATGCCGGGCCCGGCAGTTACGCCTACGACGACGACTCGACGGGTGCCGAATACGAAGTCGTCCTCGGCACGAAGGGCGTCGGCCGTGTCTACGTCGCCTACGTCCCCGTCGGCTACGCCGTGGAACTCCTCGACGCCCTCGCCACCGCCCGGGAGCGACAGGAGGACGAACAGGAAACCGCGGCGCCCGCGCCGGGACGCTAAGCCCCGCCGACGTGCATGGTCCCGTCCTCGCTCCCGCCGCTCCCCCGCGGCCGTCACCCCGGCGTCCCGGCCGCGGGAGCAGGACGGAGAGCCTGCCGTGGCACCTCGCCGCCGCCGAACCGGCCCCCCAGACGTCGTCCGCCAGCTCGTGCACGATCGCGACGCCGGACGCTGCGTCCGCTGCAACAGCACCAACGGCCTGACCATCCACCACCGTGTCAACCGGGGCATGGGCTCCTCCCGCGAGGAGTGGATCAACCAGCCGCACAACTTGCTGCTCGCCTGCACGACGTGCAACTCCTGGTTCGAGGACCACCCTCGCGAGTCCTACAGCCACGGCTGGAAGGTGCGGCGCCCGCTGCTCCCTGGCGAGATGCCCGTCACGTATCCGGGGGGTGTCGAATACGTGCTGCGCCCGGACGGCTCCCGCTCCCGCCTGCACAGCGCGGCCGACTACCAAGCCTTCCTGGAGCACCCGCCCTCTTGAGGTGGTGTACAGTTTCCGCCGAAGGATGAACGGCTAGGGGAGGCCCCTGCCACCAGCGCCCGCGGGCGCGCCCCGGGAAACGGGACACTGCCATGAGCAGCGCCATCAACTACGACAAGCTCCGCACCGACGCAGCCACCGAGGTTGACCGGGAACTCGCAGGGATCAACGACCCATTCCAGCGCCGCACCCACGCCGAAGAACTCCGCGATCAGGCGTACATGGAACTCGCGTCGATCAAGAGCGAGCGTGACCAGCTCATCGCCGCCTCCGCGCTGTACGAGCCCAGCCCCAACCTGCACAAACGCTTCGGCATCGGCTACAACCAGATGAAGCGCATCGCAGGCGCCGCCCTCGGCCTGCTCAAGGACCCCTACACCCCGGCCCCGTGGCCCAGGGACCGGGCCCAGGCCGCTCAGGACGCAGGCCTCCCCCACCCGGACAACCTCCTCGACCAGGCCGCTACCCTCGCGGCCCGCTACGAGGAAGCCGAGGCACGCCGCGACGCCGCCCTCACCCACCTAGAGGCCGCCCACGAAGCGGTCCGCACCGCCGGCGGCCGTGTCCGCGTCGCCGCGGTGGAGAGACCCGACTTCGACGAGATCCGCCGAACGGCGTCCGAGGAGATCCGCGCGGAGTTCGCCACCCTCGCGGCTGGCCCCGAGGAGCGGCTGCGACTGGCCGCCGAAGCCGTGGACCAGGCCGAGGAGGAGAAGGCCGCGCTGCTCCCCGAGCGCGATGAGGCGCTGAACAGCCTCGCCTTCTACACCACCGCTCGCGCCGTCTACGCCTCCGCCGGCATCTCCCGCCAGGGCCTGGTGCGAGTGCAGCAGCGAGCGCTCGGGCTCGCCCGGGACGCCAACCTTCCGCCGCGGCCCCAGCAGCCAGCCGCGGCCCGCGACGCGGGTGTCCCGTTCCTGAAGGGCGCCGCTGAGGAGCTGCCGCAGATCGCCGCGGCGTACGAGGCGGCAGAGGCCCGGCACTCCGCGGCCGTCGAGATCCGCGACGCTGCGATCCTGGTCCTCAACGCCACGCCGTACGAGTGGGGATACACGCGGATCGCCGAGTTCATCGACCGCGACGTGTCGGTCGTGCACCGCGTCGTGAACCCCCGCTGAAGAATCTTCCGGAAGACCTGTAACGCCTGGAGGCGCCACTCCGTCTATGGCGGTGAGGGACTTCAGTCACCCCTCACGAGGTAGGTCACCACCCCACACGGGGCGGCCCCCATCCCCCCCGGGGGCCGCCCCACCTCCAACCGCCGGCCCCCGTCCCTGATCGTGCGTCGCTCCCACCGAACTCCCCCCGGTGGCCGCAGCGGAGGCACGAGACCGGACGGGGGCCGCAGGCCTTCCAGCAGCCGCTACTGCATCTCAGCTCGCCATGCCTCCCAGCTTCTGCGGGCGATCTTCATCCCGTCCGTGGGCTCTGGCACCGGAACGTCTCGCCGAAACGCGAACAAGCACATGACCAGGTACTCGATCACGTCCTCCATCGACTCCAAAGGCCCGTGGAGGGGATCGATCGCCGCGGTGCTCGATCGCCACCACCGGAAACTCTCGAACGCCTCGGTGAACAGGTCGCGGACGTCATCCCGAGGAATCTCCAGCGCTGCCAACTGCGCATCCATCAACCGTCTACGCCACTCGGCGTTAAAGCCCGCGTACTCAGGAGCGTGCGGTCTCTCGGGGTCCGTGGCGGGCCGCTCCTGCCACTCCCGCAGATGATCGATGAGAGCCACCAGGCGTGGCGCCAGCAGATCCGTGATGCGGCCCCGCTCCGCCGCAGCCGCCTTCTCCAAGTCCAGATGCGTCTGGCGATACTGCGCGTCCAACTGCGTGCTCAACGTCATCCGGGTCCCGTACATCGAAACCCCACCGCCGATGAGAGCACCGACCAGACCCGAGACCGGGGATATCCAATCCATGGCCACATGATCGAGCCCCGACCCACGCCCCGGGACGGTAACGCCCAAACCCGTGCACCGTGCCTCCATGGCTGCCCCGAACACCCACACGCCCGTCGTGGCCGCCGCCCACGCCTCCAAGGAGCAGCGCCAGGGTGTGCGCTCCAACGACGCCGCCAGCATCGCCGACATGCTGCTCCGCGCACCCGTCCCGGCCCGCCGAGCAGCGATCAAGACGCTCGACCCCTCGGACCTGGCGCACGTACTCACCGAGGTCGAGCGCGAGACCGGCACCATGTACGGCCTGTGGCACGACACGCCCTCCGGGTTCATCGAGGACGTGTTGGGGGAGTCGATCTGGAGCAAGCAGCGCGAGATCGTGGACGCGGTCCCCTTCTACAAGCGGATCGCGGTCCCCGCGGGTTTCGGCGTCGGGAAGACCTGGATCGCTGGAAGATTGGTCGCGTGGGCCGGGGCTGTGAACCCCGCCGGGACGATGGTCATCGTCACCACCGCGACCCGGTTTCGGCAGGTCAGGAACCAGTTGTGGCCCCACATCAGGAAGACGGTCGCCCGCGCTGGCCTGCCCGGATGGTGTGACACCACCCAGTGGAAGATGCCCGACAACTACGGCAACGACGTGGTGGTCGCGTATGGATTCACCGCGCCCGAGGGCGACGAAGCGGCCATGCAGGGCATCCACGGCACGCCGAAGCTCTTGATCGTCGTGGACGAGGCCGGTGGTATCGCGCGGGGCATCGGCAACGGCACGAACAACTTGTTGACGGGCGACGCGAGGCTGCTCGCGATCGGCAACCCGCCGGCGGACGACCCGCGCTCCTGGTTCGAGGGCCTGTGCGACGAAGGGGACAGCCCCGAGGAGCCGACCACCGTCACCGTGCCGATCGCGACGTTCGACTCCCCGGCCATCACGAAGGAACGCGTCCCCTACTGCAACGACTGCCCTGCGGGCGTACCGAAGCACTCCCTCGCGCTCCACCTGCCGGACATGGACTGGGTGGACCGCACGATCCGGGAGTACGGGGAGGACCACCCGTACGTCGAAGCGAAGGTGTTCGCGCGCTTCCCGAAGGGCGGCGGCGGCAAGGTCATCCCCGTCACCTGGGTCGAGGACGCCCAGAAGAACGACGACCCGAACGGGCCCGGCTGGGTGCGCCTGTGCGACCTCGGTCTGGAAGGCGAGAAGGCCACCCACACAGTCAAGCGCGGCTCCTGGGTCCGCCTCGGCGTGGACGTTGCGGCTGATGGCGGCGACGAATTCACGATCTACCGGATCGTCGGCGACGCCATCGAGCATCGCCACCACTCCAGCGGCGCCGCCAACGACAACCAGGTCAAGGTCGCCAAGAAGATCCTGGAGGAGATCCACGCCGCCGAGCGTCTGGCGCAGGCCCTCGGCTCCACCGCGAAGGTGCACGTCAAGGTGGACAAGAACGGCCTCGGCCACGGCGCCGTCGGGATGCTCGAAGTCTGGGGCCAGAACGGCAAGCACGACTCGGAGATCATCGGCGTGATGGTCTCCGAGGCCCCCGACCGCGACGACCCGGGCGCCGTCATGAGGCCCTGGCGCAAAAGGGATGAGATGTGGCTCGCTACGCGAGCGCTGCTCCAGCCCGACCCCGCCACCGGCTCCGGACGCCTGCGCCTGCGCGTCGACCGCGAGGCCGGCATCCAGCTCACCACCCCGAACCTCGGCAACAACGCCGGCGGGCACTCCGTCGTGGAGAGCAAGAAGCAGATGAAGGCCCGCGGGATGAAGTCTCCGGACCGCGCGGAGGGCATCCTCCTGGCCGTCTACGAGCCCGGTATCCGCCGCCGCGGACTGATCGCCTGATCATCTGAAAAAGCGGAGGATTTCCCTCCGGAAATTCGTCTCCCGGGGGTAGGCTGTAACCAGCCACCTGTGCGGATCGTGTTGCCAAGGGCCCACCGGGCATCCGAGCCAACGAGGCGCAGCACCCAGTCTGCGAGTACGACGGCTCCACCTCGGTACGGGTTACAGCAGCGGTTGGCGGCGGTGGCAGAGGTGAAGACGACGAGGGGTAGGGCGCGCCGGTTCCCGGCGCTGGCCGCCGATCGGGCTCAGTGAGTCGACAGATGCCCTCCGAGACAAGCCTCGAACTTTGTCTCGACCGCGAGCAACACTTAACGATGCTGCGCGGCCGTACGCCGGGGGCTGTCGCAGCGGACGGACCCCCGATGAACGTCTTTTCGGCCGTCGTGCTCCTAGCTGCTCTGATGGTGATCGCCTGGCTGGCCTACCTCTTCTTCTGCTCCCAGCTGGCACGCAAGCACGCCAACTGGAGTGATGGAGCCGCCAAGATCGCAAGGGCCTTCTGGCGGAACGTTGGACGCGGCATACGCAGCGTGAACTTCGTTCCCCGGAAGAAACGGGCCAAGCCGAAGCGGAGCAAGCCAGCCAAGCCGAAGCGGATCACGCCGACGGAGGAAGGGGGAGCCGGAGAAGCCTCCGGATAGCTCTGGCCGCCAGTTCGAAGTGACCGGCCTGCGGGAGGATCTTTCCCCCTTCCGCAGGCACCACCCAAGCGTCTGGCGATATCGCTTCGCCAGGCGCTTCCGACTGCCCGATCCCCAACGCCTTTGTTTGTACTCTCCGGGGCTTCGTCGCCGCGGATAACAGGGCTGTGTCGAGCGGCACTGTCAGACCCTCGGCGTAGATTCAAGTGCATGACCGAGGCCTCCAAGCGCGTGCCCCTTTCAACGCCCGCGGCATCCGCAGCAGCGCAACTCGGCTGCTACTCCAAGCAGGTCGGCCCGTGCGTGCGGGCCTGCGGCGGGCTCACCGCCCGCTACGGCACGAACGCCCGCCCGGTCTGCCCGGCGTGCCGGTACGAGGAAGCCGCGGCCGGCGCCGCGCAGCAGCGGCGATGATGGAGGCGTGGACTACAGCCTCGTGACCGCCGCCGCCCAGGCCGCCGGCCCCTGCCCGCCCGGAGAAGAAGCCCCCTGGGCCCGCCGGGTGCAGGGCCTGGCCGTGGACCTGCACCTGATCGCTGCCCAGGCCGCCCAGGAGGTGGCGCGCTTGGAGAGCGCGGCGAAGTTCGTCGCCTTCCTGGAGAAGGTCGAGATCGAGGAGTCCAGCCGCCGCGGTCTGCTGACGCTGCGCACAGCCGACGGCGCCGAGGAGATCCGCACCGAGCAGCAGGAGACCGACCGGGGCCGACAGATGATCGAGCGGGCCCGGTCGCTGACCGGCCGCTGGGTGCTGGTGTACCGGTACAACGAGTCCGTCGGCCGCCAGAAGACCGTGCGGATGGTCGCCCACCTCATGGACGTGGGCGAAGGTGTCATCGCGGTGAACATCGCCAAGGGCGTCCTCCTGGACGCCGCCGGCGGAAACGCCGAGAAGGCGAAGGCCGCGTGGGAGGCCGCGGGACTGCGCGACGCCGGCACCGTGACCACGGACGAGCTGGAGAAGGCGCGCGCCGCTCTGCGCTGACCCGGACACGAAGAAGGCCCCCCGACCGGAGGGCCTTCTTCTCTGGCACAGGGCGTGCACACAGATTTTGGTAACAGCAAACTTAGCGCCTAAACACCCGCCGGGCCTACCCCTCCCTGCGGGCCGGTTCAGGGTCCGGGACGGACCGTACCGGACCAAGTTGGACCGGATTGGTCCGACACGAACCATGGCTCACGCCGCACCCGGACGACGGGCCCTTCGTGCGGCTGACGGGTGCTAGTTTGCTGTTACCAAAAACATCCAGGCCTCTCTCTGCGTACGCTGACCGACGTGACCCAGCCCAGGACCGCCCTCGCCGCCATCGACGCCTTCCTGGAACACCTGCGCTCCCGCCAGTTCGCGTACGAGACCCGGCGCGTGCGCGGCACCTTCCTCACCGAGTACCTGGAGCACGCCCAGAACGCCGAGGGCGCAAGGGTCACGCTGAGCGCCGATGAGCTGATGGAACTTCCCCGCGCCCACGCCTGGCTCGAAGACGCCGCAGCCGGGCGCACACGGCGCCGCAACACCCTCTCCGGCCCCAACGCCCGCTCCGCCGCCGCCTCCGACCGGGTCCGGATCATCACCTACAACGTCTTCGCCGAGTACCTGGGCGCCCCCTGGCGCCTGGAAGTCCCCCCGAACACCACCGGCGAACACCTCGACCCCGACGAGGCCGACCAGGTCGTCCGCCGCCTCGCCGTCGAACGCCGCGGCGTCACCGCCCCCGTTGCCGTGCGCACCGCCGCCCTCGCCGCACTCGTCGCCGACACCAGCCACACCGTCGCCCAGCTCGCACAGCTCCACACCGACGATGTCCAGCTCCAGCACAACCCCCCGCGCATCCTCCTCGACGAGGGCCCCCACCCACTGTCCGCCGACACCGCCCGCGTGCTGAGCCGATGGATGCGCCAGCGCGCCGGCATCATCGCCTCCTCCCTCCAGGGCACCGACCCCGGGCACCTGTGGATTCCCACTCAGCCCGGCCGCCCCCGTGACGGCGAGAACACTCCCCCACCCGGCCTGCGCCCCGCCGCGGTGCGCACCCTGCACTCCGCGCACCGCCGCCTGGTCCTCAACCTGCTCGGCCGCCCCGTACGCCCCAGCGCCCTGCGCACCGATCCGGTCCCGTAGAGCAGCAACTGGGGGCGCCGGCAAGAACCCTGTCACCAGCCACAAATGGCGGTGATCGGCCCTATCCGTGCGGGACTCAGAGGACGCCGCCCTTTGCACGGAGCCGCCGGGTCTCCGCGAGGGCGATGCTCAGCGCAGAGCCGAGTTGGTCGGCCTCTTCGCCGGTGAGGTCGGCCTGCTTCTCGGCGCGGCGGAGCCGGTCCTCCAGGAGCGCGCCGCGCAGGGCCGCGGAGGCACCCGCAGGCATCCCGGCACTGAACGCAACGAGCGTGCCGTAGAAGCCGTGCATCAGGTCGTCCGTACTCTGCTGGCCGTCCGGGTCGCCCGGGACGGACACGGTTGTGTGGGCGAGGATTTCGGCTGCGGCAAGGAGGCGTCCGGCCGCGATGGCGGGGCGCTCGATGGCGCCGCCTCCGTCAGGGTCGATGTGGAGCGCCCGTAGCGCGTTGCCAATCATCTGGGCCGCGCCGGGCCGCGCCGGGGCCTCGTCGGTCGCGTCGAAAGTGTCGTCCTGGTGCGTCATGGCGGCAGCGTAGTGGCCCCGTCCGGGCCGGTAGGCAGGTTCTCGGGCCAACTGGCCACCCTCGACCATAATTGGCAAAAGAGGTGCTGCGATCGGCCCTCACCTGCAACAGTTGCCGAATGGCGAAGCTCCCCGACGACCCGGACCTGATGGCACGCACGGTCGTCGACATCGCGTCCGCGTCCTTCACGAACGCGCGCGCCCTTCTCGCCAGCGCCCAGGCCGTCCTCAACGGGCACCAGTGGCCGACGTCGTTTGCCATCGGCGCCCTGGCCCTCGAAGAGATCGGCAAAGCGGCTCTGTGCATGACGCTGCTCATCATGTCCCCCACCGAACGCGAAGAGTTCCGCCCCGACTTTGAGAAGGCGTTCACCAACCACCAGGCGAAGGCGATGTTCGCGCACCTGGTCCTGGCAATGACCGCCGAAGAGGTACCGGCCAGCCTCGAAGAGCTTGCAGAGGCCGTGATCACGTCCGCCCGCCGGACCAACGCCGTGAAGTTCCGCGGTCTCTACGTCGACTACACCAACACCGGCGCCCTGCTCAAGCCCGACACCATCGACGAGGCCGCGGCCAGGTGGATGGTAGCCACCGTCACCACCGCGCTCGCCGAAGCAGAACCCGCCGAGGCCGCCGTCGCCGAGCCGGACCGCTACCTGGACTACATCCGTCAGTGGCAGAGCGAGGTGGACGTCGCCGCGTTCGAAGCGTACTTGGAGACGGACCCGCAAGAGTGCTTCGCACACATACGGGCACTCGTCCGTGACGACGTGCTCCCGCCGGCCAAGTTCCGGGGGTTCCTCGGTGCCACTCTCGCTGAGGGGATCGCCGCGACCGGCGCCGTGCCGGCAGCCGTGACGCAGACCAGCGACGAGTAGGCTCAACCCACCTTCCGCCGTGCCTTACACCTCGGTCCAGGCTCAACGACGCAAGTGGCCCGGTACCGACGGGGGATGCGGTACCGGGCCTGCGGTCACTCTACGGCGCGATCACTGCTCTTCTGGAGAGAGTCGGGCCTGAAGAGACGCAGCCGCCGTGTCGAGCGCCGCGTGCAGCTCGGGCAGCAGGGAAAGGGCGGCGGTAACGTGCTCGGACGACGCCTTCTCGTCCGCCTGGACGGCAGCGAACGCCTCCAGGGCGGTCATCGGGATGAGCCTGCGCATCCACAAGGCGCTCGCTCGGCCACTGGCGTACCGATCGGTCAGCAACTCGATCGGCGACAGAGGCGGCGCGTCCTCGCCCCGCAGCAGCGGTGACAGCCCCTTCTCCGTGGCCTCGCGACAGATCGAGTCACCGTCGCCGAACGCCGAGGAGTGACGCTCGGAGGCTTTCACCAGGCGCGCGGCCATGGCGCGTTCACGGTCGTCGCTCGGGTCGGGGTTCTTCAACGTGTCCAGGAGCCAGCGGGCGTCGTACACGCTGACGCCCGCGTGGAACGCGTCCTCCCCAGGCTCGCCCTCGCGCAGGAACCGGATCGCGGCGACCGCGTACGCCGTGTCGCTGTACTCGCGCCGGTAGCCGACTTCGTCCAGGGCCTCCTTGTCGAGCTTCGCCGCCGCCCGCCGGACCTGCGTCTCGGTAGGGCCGTCCCGCCAGAAGAACGTCCACCGCTTCGGCCGCGCGTACTCGTCCAGCTCGGCTTCGATCTGCCCGTTGTGCGGCAGTCCGTACTGCTCGGTGAGCTTCCAGGCGACCTTGCGCAGCCGCTCCGCCCGGCGCGGGACCGCTGCCATCAGGCGTCGTCTCCGAACAGGTCCTGCTTGAAGCGGCGGTTGCGCTCCTCGTCGGCGCGGATCTGCGCGACGGCCTGCTCGTTCTCCAACTTGGCGATGGGGAACAGCGTCGGTCCGAGCCGCCCGCCGCTGCGCTGCGCGAACGCGGTGATGAGCTGCACGGTCCGGTGCGTGTCCACGATCGGCTCGCGGTACACCGAGCCCTTTTCGCCGTCCTCGTACGTCACTGGCTCGCTGATCTTGTAGTCGAAGGTGTCGAGCGCCGACTTCAGGGAGCCGATCTTCTCGTGCACGCTGCGCCAGTTCCCGTCCTCGGCGTACCCGACCAGCGCGGAGATCCGGTCGAGGACGTAAGCGAAGTCCTCGGCAAGCACGGCCTCCCGGTCCGTGGCGCCCAGGAGTTCGGAGAGACGGGGCTGATCGGTCATCGCGGGCCCTTCACTGCTGCTGTCCGGTGGAACGGCCAGTCTTCCACGCACGATCCGGACCGAGTACACAATCCGGTCTTCTCCTCCGTAGGCTGGTGCACCGCCGTCCTGAGAGGGCCCTCCCGATGCTCGACACCGTGCCGCCGCACCTGCTGACGCCGCTGACCCCGGAGGCCGTGCGGTGGCATCTGCCCGCGGCCGAGTACGGCGACCCCGACGCGATCGAGGTGACGTGCCGCGTCACCGCGGCGAGCGTCGAAGCGGCTTGGAACACCGTGAAGGCGCGCGCCGCCGAGAACCGGCACACGGACCCGGCACTCCACCGCCTCATGCTGAACATCCACGTGGAAGGCCTGGACGCGACCCCCGCCGGCTGCTTCCTCGCCCTGTACGTCAGCAGCCGCGGCATCCACGACCTGCTCCACGCGCGCACCGGCGCCCGCTTCGCCGAGGAGCTGTCCAAGGAGTCCCAGATCAAGGTGTCCGTCGCCGACTGCGACAGCCGACTGCGGTGGACGCGCGGCATCCGTTGCCACTGGGCCGAGCCGAAGCCCACCGTCGTCGAACCGGACTGGGACGCCATTCACGCCCGTCAGGACGCGATCATCGACGGCCGCACGGTCAAGGACGGTCCCCAGGCGGCGAGCGAACGGCTGCTCCTCGCCCTGGAGCGGCGCGCGGGCATCCTCTACACCACGGCGACGTGGGCGCAGCACCCCGATGGCCTCTTCACCGCGTGGTTCTCCCCCAGCAATGCCCGGCGCCTGGTCGAGCTGGGCATCCCTGCCGCGCCGCAACTCCCCGAGCACGGGCCGATGGTGGGGTTCACCCTCACCGATCAGGAGTGCCACGACCTCACCGCGACCGTCATCGCCGCCGGCCGCGCCCCCCAGTCCTGAAACGGCCGCGGGGCCGACGGAAGACTTCTCCGTCGGCCCCGCCGCTCGTGGGGGATCAGGCAGTCGGGTACGAGCCCGTCACCGTGATGATCTCCGCCTCGGTCGCGCCCTCGGCGTCACCGTAGAGGTGGCCGACGTTCTGCACTGCGGCGCCGTTCGAGGTGCCGGTGACCCGGATGCGGTCGATCTTCGTGCCGTCCGATCCGGCGTAGATCTGCGCCTCGCCGGTCCAGACGCCGTTGTCCGCGTCTCGGCCGTCGAGGCTGGCCGAGAAGACGTAGCGGCAGCCGGCCGCGGCCGGGACGGGCAGGGTCAGGCCGAAGCCGCCGGCGTCGGCCGCCGCGGTCTCCTTCTTCGCGACGATCTGCGCGGTGAAGACACAGATGCCGTTGGCGGAGACGTACCGACCGGTGCCGGAGGTCCCGTCGACACCGGCGACGTTGGTGAGCTTCGGGGTCCAGTTGGTCATGCGCGTGCACTTCTTTCCCTCGGGGAACGCCCGCCGGGAGTGGCGAGCCGGGGAAGAGTGCGGGGCCAGCAGTGCTTGCGTCCCGGGCTCCCGGTCAGCCGCGCGGCAACTCGCGCCGGGAGGCGCGCCGCCGGGGCCGGTCGGTGCGTTCGACGGTCACCTCCTGGTCCACGTTGCCGCGCGCGGCCGGGGCCTCCAGGAGCAGCACCTCCATGAAGACCCGGAGCCCGCCGTCCCTGTGGTTGGGGCTCTCCGAGACGTTGCCGACGACGACCTCGGGGGACGCCTCCAGCGCCCGCTGCACCGCGGCGGCCGTGCGCCGGGCCTTGCCCGGGTCGGAGTCCATGATGCGAAGCGACGACATCAGGCGCTCACCTCCGGCAGGCCGACGCCGTAGCCGTCGACCGTCCACGCGGCCCGCTCCCACACCGGTTCGGTGCCGTCCGCGATCCGGTGCAGCAGGCCGGCCATCGACAGCCCGTCGGCCGCCGGGTCGAGGGAGCGCGACCACGGCATGGGCAGGTCGCCGCTCCACTCCCAGGGGGCGCACGCGGTCGTTGACGAGTGGCGGTCCGTCCAGCCGAACCACCCGGCCCAGATCCGGGTGACGGAGTCGTTGGCCGCCGAGGAGGGCGCGGCCCACGGGTGCAGCGGGTCCCGGCCTGAGGTGACCGGCCCGGAGTTCGGCAGGCGCAGCAGGGCGTGCGGGTAGCGGCTGGACGGACCCATGAAGTCGGGCTCCTCGACCACCCGGCGGCCCGCCAGGAGCGCATCGAGCCGGTCGAGGACCGCGGCGCGCTCGGGGCTGCCGTCCTCCCCCGCCGAGGCGGCGTACAGGACCTGGCTGTCGTACACAGAGACCACGGCGACGCTCTGCGCCTCCGGGAGAGAGTCGGGCTCGACGTCCACGACCAGGAGCACAGCGGCCGGGTCGGCGACCAGCTCGCGTGCAAGGGCCTGCGCCTGCTCGTGCTGGCCCCACATCGTCATCGCGTACCGGCACGGGTCGCAGAACCTGCCCTTGCCGAGCGGGTCCTCCTCGATGACGCCGCACCGCCGGCACTGGTACTGCAACTCGCGCGCCCGGTCGAGAACGGCGCGCTGCGCGGGCGAGGTGCGGCGCTTCGGCACGGCGGCGCTCTCCTCGTACAACGGGGCGTAGCTGTTGCCGTGGTAGAGCACCTGACCTACCGGGTCGGCGCCGGGCTTGAGCGGCGGGTCCATCCGGCCGAGCTGGGTCCTGGTGTGCAGGCCGTCCGGGACCTGGTCCCAGCGGGTGTATCGGATGAGGTTGGGGAGCGGCGGGACGGAACTAGGCAAGGGGGACGCCTCCTCTGGTGCATTCCTGAAACCATTTTTAGCCTCACGAGAGACGCTATTCAAGTCGTATCAAAGAATGCACACGAGCGGGTTAGTGAAGCGAATTAGAGACCCCTATATCTGTGCGCGCGCTGCGCCGTTCTTTGTATCAAGGTTGATAGAATTGCCCCGAAGGGCCCTCACCCGGCCGAGGGCTTGGGGTCTTCCGGAGGTGCGGAGGGAGGCCTCTCGTCCGGCGGCCACGGACCGTACCGTTCCAGCGCCTGGCGAACGATCCGCGGGGCGGAGAACACCTTCTCCACCAGCTCGGTCCGCTGCTCCTGCTCCTCCATCGTGTAGTCGAGGGAGTTGTACAGCAGGCCCAGCTCCTCCAGCTCCGCCAACGGCCCTTCACTCACCCTGATTGCTGCCGTCCGCAACGCTCTGACCAGCGAAGGAGGGAGATCGTAGGCGCGGGTGATCAGGTAGCCCGGGTAGTTCTTGCCGATCCCCCGCCCGGACAGCGTCGCCGCCTCTACCTCAGCAGGGGTCAGTGGCTCCCACGGGCCGGCCAAGTCGTCCTCGGCCAGCCGCTGCCGCACTGCACGCTCCACGTACTCGTCCAGCGTGGGCCACAGCTCCGGCCGCCGACGGCGCGCCTCCAGGCGGGCCGTCGCGCGGGTGATCTTCCCTTTGCTGTTGTGGGCCAATTCAGACGCCCAGTCCGCCATTGCTCGACGCTGTTTCTTGCGAATTGCCGTAAAGCGGGACGCGTGCTGAACGTCAATAGCGAATGAATAGGTTTTGCGCTCGGCTTTGCGCTCCTCGGGCTTTTCAATCTCTTCTTTCAAGGTTGATACACCTTCTTTCAAGGTTGATAGGAAGAGCGGCGCAGGCGCGCCCTGCGCTGCCTAACGACCCTGCGCTGCCTAACGACCGAGCTACAGCAACGGGTGCGCCGTGATCCACTTATCGAGGGCCTGCCCCTGCATCCAGATCAACGGCCGGGCGGCGAGCCACCCTTCGGTGTCGTCCTCCCCGCTCGGCGTACCCGCGTACGTCTCCAGCTTGTCGACGATCACGTACGCGTCCGTGTAGAAACCCTTCGGCGCCGCGGCATCCCGGTTCATCGCCTTGCGGATCTTCCGTACGTCGTCCACGAAGTCCTGGACGCGGACCGCGCAGCCGTCGGGGTTGCCCTCGACGTCCGCTCCCCCGAGACACCCGATGTCGTGGGTCTCCCACCAGGCCATCGTCTCGTCCCACTGCGCCTTCACCGGCTTCGCGGCCTTCTTCGCCGGGCTCGCGCTCGCGGCCGGCTGCGTGGTCTCCGCGTCGGCCTGTCCGCCGCACCCGGTCACGCTGACCGCCGCCGCGCCCACGAGCAGCGCGGACGCCACGCCTGTTCCCCACCCCTTGGTCATGGCGAGATCATGCCACGACGTCAACGGCGCTGAGCAGGAACTGCCCTCTCCTCTGGCAGACTTCCGGCATGACCGACTCGACGGAACGCAGCGCCGCATCCGGGGAGTTGTGTACCTGCGGACGCCAGGCCATCGTCGTCTACAGCAGTGCCGAGTTCGGCGATGCCGGGCACTGCGGCATCGACGGCGCCCAGGGCCGCCCTGTGCTCCCGTGCCCCTGGTGCGGGAGCACGGAGGCGCACACGACATCGTGGGGAGACCCCGGCAAGTGCTCGGACTACCAACTGCGCCCACCAGGCTTCTAGGCCACCGGCCGCGGGGACGTCTGCACCCGTGGCCGGCGGTATGGCCGTCTCTACGCGCAGAGCACGGATAGCGTCACGGGCTTCGGCTCAGCCGCCGACCTTGACCGGCTCGGCCTCCTCCTCCGCCGTCGACAGCTCCGCGACCGGCCGCCGCGGCACCGTCCGGAACGCCATCGCCCGGCCCTGCTTCCCCGCCTCCTCGACCCACCCCTTCTTCCTCCACTGGCTCATCGGCCCGTTCACGGACGTACGCGCAGCGAACTGCGGCAGGTCGAGCGCCACCAGGTCGTCGACCGTGATGCCCTTCGGGCCCGCCTTCTCGATCGCCTGCCACAGGGCGAGGTGCCGCTCGTCGCTGATCTCCGAACCGTCCGGGAAGGTCGGCACGGCACGCAGCACCGGGCGGGGCGCCGGGCGACCGCCCCCAGGACCGCCAGAGGGCGGCCTCGGAGGCGTCGGGTCGTCCTCGGGGTCCGGCGAGTGCTCCGGGTGCTCTCTGGCCTCGCTCTCCACCGCCGGGGCGTAGCGGTGGTTCGTCGCCGCGACGTCCTCTTCGGTCATCCAGAACGCGCGGGCCTCGACCGGGACCTGGTGCTCGCGGTCCCAGCGCAGGAACTTGCCGGGCGCGTCCAACTCGTCGAGGCACCAGCCGTCGCCGTACGCCCCCGGGCCGAAGATTAGGTTCGAGGTGGTGGACTCCTTCGCGCCGAGCCCGATGCGGAGCTGGTACTGCTGGCGGCCGTCGGTGGACCCGCCGAACACGCGGTTCGACGGCGACTGAGTGGCGCACACCAGGGTGATGCCCACGAACCGAGCGACCTGGAGCAGCGACTCGATCAGCTTGGCGGCCTGCGGCACGCGGCGGACCAGCTCGGCCAGCTCGTCGATGAAGACGAACCACGCCGGGCCGTGCTTGCCGGGTATCCACTTCTTCTCGCCCAGCGAGGCGAGCAGCGCACCGCGGCGCTCGACCTCGGACCACACCCCCTTGAGTACCTGCATGGCCCGGCTCGGGGTGTCCGCGAGGGCGAGGGCACTGTCCCGCCACGGCCCGAACTCCACGGCGCCGGGCTTCATGTCGATGAGCAGCGCTTCGGCGTCCTCGCAGGCGACCGCGTAGGCGATGAGCACGCTCTGGACGCCCGACTTGCCGTTGTCCGTCGACCCGCCGATGAGGACGTGGTTGTAGAGGAGCGGGGCCAGCACGGGCTGTCCGAACGCGTCCATGCCGAGGACCGCGGGGTCCAGGCACGTCTTGGTCGACGGGCCGGGCCACGGGATGGGCGCGGCGAGCGGGTCGGACTCGTACAGCGAGACGATCAGTTCGTTGTCCTTCTCCCCCTTCGCCAGGCGCAGCTTCCCGCCGAGCCCGAGGTTCGTCGCGAGCTGGTCCTTGCGCGCGATGACCTTCTGCGGGGAGGTGTTCCGGCCGGCGGGAAGAACGACGACCGCCCGCCACCCGAACGGGGTGTAGTCCAGGGACGTCACGTCGACCGCGGGCACGGACAGCAGGGCGACCAGGGCCCGCAGGAGCGCGGTCTCCTCCGCCGTCGAGCCCGTGAGGCCGGGCGCGAGGACGTTGTCGCCCAGGCCTTCGGCGAGGACGCCCGCCTTGGCGGCCTTCACCTGGAGCGCGAGCCGGTCCTGACGCGACTTCACCAGCCAGCGCACGTACGGCACGTACGCGCCGCCGGTCACCAGCGCGCTCGCGAGGAGGGACGGCACCGACGGGCCGAGGCCGGCGCCGATCCACGCGTCGGCCATCACGACGGCGCCGCTGGCTCCGGCAGTCGCGATGCCCTTGTGCTTGTACTTCAGCCCCCCGGCAGTGAGCGCGCCCGCGGCGACCGTGGCCGCCCCGTAGACGATGTGCTCAGGGATGCTGACGCCGTCGAGGTGATGAAGCCACGACAGGCCGGTCACGGTCGCCGACGCGGCCCCAGGGGCGACCTCGTAGCGGCGGCGCGAGCACCAGCGGCAGGCCGAGCCGAACGCGCTCGCGGCTCCCAGCGCGGCGCGCGCCAATTTCGAGTCGTGCGGAGGCACAGCAGTCTCCCGGGAAGTGACGTGACGTGGATGACGGCGAAAACCCCAGGTCGAGGGGTCGTCACGTCACGTCGAGACGGAGATGCCGATGCCGGAAGAGATCACGGAGGCGCGAGGCATAGCTATGCCCTTCTGGTCGAATTCGGAGCGTTCGCCAGGGCGCTTGCTCGTGCGCCGCGGCGGGTCCGGGCCGATACCCGGGATGTAGTTGTGGCTGAAGCCTACCCGGCTTGATCGGTAGAACCACAGAGTTGATCGTCGGTGAACTCGGTCTCCCGCTCGCCGTCCCACACGGTCAACCGGATAGGCGGGCACGTACGGCACGGGGCGACCGGCTCACTGATCGAGAGGCCCGCGCACCACATGCACACGGCGTCGTGGCTGTGAAGCATGGCCTTGAGCCAGCGAACGACGGTCCTTCGAAGCTCAAGGGGGAAGTCCTCCCACGTGGCCCCGACGATGGCCTTCTGCGCCGTGAACTCGCGGTCGCCGACCACGACACGGGCGCGGACCAGCGGGCCGAACTCGAACGTCACGGGCGCAGCTCCAGGAGGAGCGTGGTGGCCTTCTCCCAGCAGTCAGGGCACGGGTGGCCGGCGGACCCACATATGACGTCAGCGAGCCGCGGAAGGAGGGCGGTGTTCAGGTCCGGCCGGGTGGCCATGCGGACCGCGGCGTCGGCCTTCCGCAGGCAGGAGGTGCAGGCCTTCGTCTTGCCCTCGCGGCGCCCGCAGATCGTCAGGGACGCCTCGCGCAGGACAGCGGCGCGCGTATCGGTGGCTGTGCTCATCGTCTCCCCAGAGCACAGCCCCCTGCATGAACAACGGGTCGGCGGGCGCCGACGCAGGGGGCCGTGCACGGGATAGACGGAGTGGCCCGCAGGAGCGTTACACCGCGGCGTAGGGGTCGGGAAGCGGCACGGCCGGCACCCAGCCGTCCGGGCCCTCGTACTCCATGCTTGACGTCGCGTGGGCCTTGACCGGGTAGCTCTCCTCGTCCCGACGCAGGACGAGGTACTGCCCGTCGGTGTCGATGATGGTTCCCGGGCGGCCGTCGTGGCGGATGCGTAGACCAAGGTCTACGCGCACGCCGATCCGCTGCTCCAGCCGGTAGTAGGACCGGATGTGCTCCAGGTCGGACCGCTGCCGGTCGGCCGCCGCGAACAATGACTGGCATGCCCGACGCCGGCAGCGCGCCAGCTTCCCGACCTGGCACGCCTCGAAGTACAAGTCCTCGTTCAGCATGATCCTGCCCGGGTCGCAGGCTGCCCCGAGGCCGCCCAACGACCCGCCCCCACGGGTGGTCAGCCCCGTGGAGAACACCGCAACGTGCGCCTGCTTGTCCGTACGAGTGTTGGGGCTCCGGAGAAACGACGCGTCCCGGTAGAGGGCGGCCAGCTCCCCACCCCACAGTGCCGGGGAACCGTGCGGCACGGCGGACTTCGCGCCGTTGTCTACGGGCGCCGGGCGTCGCTGCATCGGCGACAACGTGCTCATTCGCCCTCTCCCCATCCGGCCTGGATCACGTTGTCCATGTGGCCTTTCACGATCGGCTGCATGACGGCCTCCTTCTGGTCGTCCGACATGCGGTGCCACCCCGGGGGTACCTCCTCCGGGGCCAGCTCGTACGTCTCCGTGCTGCCCGCGATGGAGGCCATGCCGACGTAGATCCGGATACGCGGGGGCGGCCCGTCGGTGGCATCGTCCGCGGGCAGTTCCTCGCCGGGTTCCTCACCCCACGCGGCGTCCACCAGATCTGGGTCCGGCTGGATCAGGGCCGCAGCCTCAGTGAACCCAGCCTCGCGCAGGCGCGATGCGATCTCCGTATCCCGCAGCGCCAGAAGTGCGTCCGCGTACGTGGGTACCAACTGCGTGCGGAGCCCCGACTCCTCGAACACCCCTGCTGCGCGCTGCCAGGCGGTCTTCTCGTCAAGCACCTGCGTTCTCCTCCCCCTGGTCGATGATGACCAGCGACATCATGATGTGTGCACCGCTCTGGCGCTCCCCTGCACGGGGGTCAACTCCTGTGACCACCGCGGCGTTATCGTCCTCGAACACCCCGGCGTCCTGGAGGCCGTCCACGGCGGCCTTCGCCGTCAGGGACCAGTTCGACGGGTCGAAGACCCGGGTGCCGGCCTTCGGGTGCACGACATACACGACGCGCGCCCGCTCCAGCCGCGGGACGCCTTCCTTCCGGGCCAGCACGGCGGCGACCTCTCGTATCTTCGCGGCCACCCGGCGCTCCTTCCCCCAGTGCCACCGCCTCACCTCGTTGGCGTTGATGAGGTCCATCGCGGGCAGCTTCAGCACCCAGTGGGCGGTGCCGCCGACCTCCTTCGCCTGGTCCCACACCACGTACGTGGACGGGGCGCTGGCCGGAGCCTTGCGGGGTGCGCTCTTCCTCGGCTGGCTGGGGAGCTGCACCGGCTTCCGTGCAGCGTCCAAGCGCGCTCGGAGGCTCGGGTAGCGCCTGGCCTCTACCTCGCTCATTCGGACCACGTCACGCCTCCGGGCTGTCGTTGGGGCGCTCATCCTCACCGGCCCGCGCGGCTTCGGTCTCCGCGTGGACCTTCGCCTGGACGTCCTGCATGTGCAGGTCGAAGCCCTCGGCGGGGCCGTTGTAGTCGTAGTGCTTGGGGTCCATCCAGTCCCCCGCCTTGCAGCCGGCGGCGAACCGCTTGGAGTCGGCGCCGAACAGCGTCTTCCCCGTGGCGACCGGTTCGAGGATCAATTGGTGCTCGCGACGCGGCTCGTCCATCAGCGGGTCGTCGGTGTAGTGCGGCAGGTTGTCCGTCATGCGTCTGGTTCCTTCGGAGCGTTGTCAGCCCGCCGCTGCTCGCACGGCGGGCTGGAGTGTGAAGTTGCAGGTCAGGGGGCGCGGACGTCAGCTCACGCCGGGCCTTCCAGGGCCTGCATCGACAGGTTCAGGGTGCTGGTGGCCGGAGGGTAGTTCCCGGTGAGAGGGCTGGTGTCCCGGGCGAGGAGGAAGACTGTCAGCGTGTGCTCGAAGTGGCGCCGAGCCTGGGTGGTACTCCTCGGCCGCGGCCTTCAGGAACCGCGCGGCGGCGGTGCTGTACGTGGTGGACTCGGTGGTACAGGTAAGCAGTTCCGCCAGGGCCTGGTCGAGCGCGAGGTACCAGGTGTTGAGGGCGTCGCAGTGGTCTGCGGCCAGGCTGCGGAACGCCTCCGAGCCGAACGCCTTCGTCACCGTGTCGAGCGCCGCCCGGTCCGTCTCCGTGATCGCTTCGGGGATGCCGTCGATGGCCTTTCGGTAGTCCATGATGGCGGCCAGCTCGGTCGTGGTGAACGGCTTCGTGTCGTACTCGAAGTGGCTCAGGGTGTCGTCGTCGTTCACTGCTCGTCTCGCTCTTGCTCGGGGTGAAGGGCACTGTCTGGGCGGCAAGTTGGGCCGCGCTCGGCCCCGGTGTGGGAGTGCCACGGCACCTCGCAACGCCAAGGGGTGCTGCTCTGCTCGTGCTCCTGTTGCATGGGGTCAGCCTTCCACTGCGGCGGTGAAGACGGGGACGAGTTCGGCCGCCATCCGGTACCCCTCGACCTTCTTGTTCTGGGGCTTCTCGCGGCCGTAGTCCGCCGTGACGGGAGCGGGCATCCCGCTGGGCCACAGCCCGTCGACCACGCCCTTAGTCAGGGTTTTCGACAGGGAGATGGAGGGGCCCGCGAGGTCGCGGCCCATGTCGCGCAGGTCGCTCGCCGCGCGGTATCCCCCGCCGTACAGCACGTCGTTGACGAGCGTGCGGACGGGCGGCGTGGCGATGCGGACGAAGTCCTTCGCGCGCTCGACGGTCCACTCCCGGTCGGCCTCGACGGTCAGCTCGTCGCGGTGCTCGGCGAAGAGCGCGAGCAGCTTCTCCTCGAAAGCGGCCGATCCGCCCTCGATGACCAATCGCATCCTGATCCTTCCGACAGAACTCACCCGATGAACTGATCCCAGCCTATGTCATCGGGTAGGTGTAAGGGTGAGTTACGTCGTAAGGCGTTTCGGTCGCGGGATGTCACTGGTGGCCGATAGGGTGGGGTGACTAGAGATCACTTAGGGCACCCTTACCGGGTATTCTCCCTGGAATAACCGGTACCTGCTGGGAGGGGAACGCGTGAGCGAGAACGAGCATGTCGGGTCTGAGCATGACCGTGCGGAGCGGCCGATGGGTACGGGCATGAACACCGGCCGGGCGAGCGAGTGGGAGCACCCGCCGACGTCCTGGCGGCCGGCCACGCCGGAGCAGCGCGACGGACGCGTCGCCCGGCAGGAGCAGCCGGTCCCGCCCGCCGACCGCCTCGCACACCTCGGCCACATCGAGCACCCCGTCGAGATGTACGCGGTCATGAAGCCGGTGCCGAACAGCCTGCCGGAACCGGCCGACGCGGAAGAGTGGGTCGCGGCGTTCGGCCGAGTCATGGCCGACGGGAATCTGCCCGGCGGCGACGGGAAGACCAGCACCCGCATCAAGGTCACGGACCTCGACCCGCAGGGCGACGCGGCCACGCCGCTGGGTGGCCTCGGGCTCGACCTGTGCCGCACGTGCCTCACCCCCGTGGGCGAGCCCTCGCCGGAGTGCGCCAACCCCGTCAACCACCAGGAGCAGCAGGCGTGAACGGCCGTGGATACAGCCCCCAAGGCCACCGGCCCGAGCCGACGACAGCCCCCGCCACGCCCTCCCCCCTCTCGCCGCCCGAGCGGCCGAACGTCGATGCATACGCGGACATGAGCGCTCAACTGGCCGCCCTGCACTCCTTCTTGCGGGCGCGCGCGGCGGAGACGCCGGTGGTGACCCCGCTGTTCCACGAGGCCCTGGGCTACGCGATGGGGTACGCCGAGGCGTGCATGGAGAAGCAGGACATCGTCGGTGCCGTGCGCAAGCTGGAGTGGATGCGCAACGAGGCGAAGCGGTGGGCGGACCACCCGGACTTCCCCGCGGAGGCCCGGCGGTGACCGAGCAGCGACCCGAGCGACCGACCGCCGAAGGTGAGGTGACGGCCGCGGAGTGGGCGTCCTTCCTGGAGGCCCGCGTCACCGAGGAGTTGGAGGCCGCCGGCGCCCTCGCCCCCCACGGCTGGTGGGAGCTGACCGAGCCGGGCGCGCGCCGGTTCGGCGTGCAGGGGATGGGCGGCCGGGTGTTCGCGCCGATCCTGACCGGCTCCGGGCACTTCGTGGACCAGGCCACGGCCATGCACATCGTCCGCAACCAGCCGCAGCGCACACGTGATGATCTCCTGGCCAAGCTGATGCTGGTCAACCTGCTCAAGGCGCAGATCGCCGACGAGAAGGCCCCGCTGGTGGGGCCGCTCCGCATGGTCGTGCAGCAGTTCGCCACGCCGTTTATCGACCACCCCGACCACCCGGAGTACGAGCCGCCGGAGGAGATGTGAGTACGGAGGTCGAGGTCGTACGCGCTGAGCTGGTGCGGGACGGCGAGGCCGGACCGGCCGCGGCCGAACGGGGACCTCGCTACCTGATCACCCAGCACACCATGCTCGGGCCCAACGAGCTGCCGCCCCTCGCGAACCAGCGGCCCGCCTGGACGGATGCGGACTTCCGGCTGTCCGCCGAGGACGTCGCCGACCTGGACGAGCCCGACCTCGCAGAGAACACCATCGTCAACCGCGACTCCACGATCCGCGCCTTCGAGGAGTGGTGCGCGGCTCAGGACCCGCCGAGGCTGGCCAACCCGTGCACCACTGCGACGTACACCTCGTACGGGCTGCACCTCATCCGCCGGGGTAAGGCCGGGGAGTTCAAGCCGGACAGCGTCGGTCAGTACATGTCCCGCATCTGGAACGATCAGCCGATGGACTACCGGCCCGACCCCAGCCGCTTCAAGGGCCGCCTGCGCGCCTGGAAGAAGGAATGGGTGAAGGCCGGCGGCGAGGTTGAACGGGCGGCTGCGGCCACGATCGAGTACACCGTCCGGATTCTCGACTCGATCGATGAGAGCACGAACATCGGCAAGCGGGACGCGTTCCTGGTGGTGCTCGCCTACGCCAACCTGCACCGGGAGTCCGAGCTGGCCGACCAGCTCAACAAGCGGCTGCGGATCTACGACACCGGCATCCATGTCACCACCGCCACGTCCAAGACGGACCAGGCGGGCAAGGGGGCCGGCCGCTTCATCAACGACCGCGCCGACCTCCAGCTCGTGCGCCGCGCCCGCGCCTGGTTCGCTGTGCTGCGCGAGCTCGGCGCGGATGGCCCCGACCAGCCGACCTTCCGGGCCCTGACCGTGAAGGGCGGTCTCCGTTCCTATCCGGCGAACCGCAAGCGCGGTACCCGGATGCGGCCGGGCTCGCTCAATGAGCGCCTTCAACTTATCGCTGAGCAGGCAGGGGTGCCGTACATCGACGGCAAGAAGGTCACCTCCCACTCCTGGCGGGCCGGTGCGAACACCGACATGGCCGAGAAGGGCGTTCCGCTCGCCGAGCGGAACCGAGCCGGCCGGTGGGCGGACGGCTCCCATACCGCCGACACGGTCTATGACCGTCGCCACGGTGTAGGGACGAGCGACCCGCTCGATACGGTCCCGCAGTACGGCGGCCCCGCCCGAGCAGCGGTCGCGGAGGCCCGAGCCACGACGCCGGATGAGCGGTGATCCAGCCATCTCCGACCGCCCGTTCCGCGTGGCGAAGGGGCAACATCCGTTTCGCACGTATGCTCGGGGTGCGCCCTTGTGACTCCGTGACCAGGGCGGCACGATGAATGGATTGTGGCGTGGCCCTCCCCAAAACCCCTGGGGAGGGCCACGCCACAATCCGTTTGATACAGGAACGGGGCCGCTAGTCGGCCACGCCGTCGGCATCGCCAGACTTCACCATGCCGATGAACGCCGTGTAGGTGGCGCGGGGAAAGCTCAGGGCCGGGCCCTTCTTGTCCTTGGAGTCACGGACGCCAACCTTGGCACCTCGGTCGGCAACCTCCAGGCAGTTGCCACCGCCCTGGTCGCTGTAGGTCGACTTGAACCACGACCCTTCCGGTGCGAACTCCGTGGAGGGAACGGGCTTCGTGTGATGGGTCATTTCCACAGTTTCTCTTCGAGTTCCATCAGGATTGACGGCGTCTGGGAGGGCCCCGGCGCCGCCTTTACCATGGCATCGAACTGCCGCTGGTACTGCCCAACATCGGAGGGCTTCGACCACATGGTGATGGATCGGTGGCCGTCGCTCTGGACGACCGAACCCAGTTCATCGAACTCCAACACCGTGAAGCTGAATCCCGAACGGTAGGTGGACAGGGTTTCGGGGATGATCTGCACCTCGACGTTGTCTCGCTCGCAGAGGCGAATGATCTCCGCGTACTGGGCGCGCATCACCTCGGAGCTGCCGATCTTCGTGCGCAGCGTGTTCTCGGTCAGGATGATGTGTACCTCGCGATCACCGTCCAACAGGGTCTTGCGCGTCATGCGGGCCAGCACGCTGCGCTCTACCGCGTCGGTCGTCCGCTCTTCCACAATCTTGGCGGAATCCATGAGCGCGTTCGCGTACCCCTTGTCCTGGAGCAGGCCGTGCACCACGTTGTTTTCGAAGCCCCGGATGCGGATGGACTCACGCTCAAGGCCGAGATACCGCGGCATCCCGGATGGAAGCACATTCCTGAAGGTCGTCAGGGGTTCGCTCTTGAGCGAATCGCGCTGCATCTGGAGCAGGACATCGCGGTCATTGGGCTCTATGACGTCGTACTGGTCCAGTAGCGCTTCGAGGTCCGCCAGCTTGGGCAACGGGATCTCCCCGGCCTCCACGCGACTGAGCTTCGATCGAGAGAAGCCCAGCTTCGTGGAGACGGACTCGGCGGTGTAGGAGTCCACCTCGTCGTCGGGCCCCGCCGATTCTTCGGCATGCCTCTTCTTCCGCTCACGCAGTTCACGCAGCTCCTCGCCAAGCATGACCCGCAGATACGTCGGTCCTCGCCTCGCCGCCACCTGTCCCCTCACTTCGGTGCGCTGTCCGTTAGATCGAAGCCCACGTCCCTGCAAACAGGGTGCCTGTCCGTCAGAAAGAGGGCGCTGTCGGGAGTCTGGCACGGCCTGTCCCCTCTGCAACACCCCCTGCCCGCTAACTGGCACTTGCCAATGAGTACCCGTTCGGGGATTCCATTGAATGTTAACTGGCGCGCGCGGCAAGCTAGTTGCGGAAGCCGATCCGGAACCTGTCTCCGTCGGCCACTGGGGGCGTGTGTCCCCGAACTCGTGCGCGGTCCCGGCTCCTGCGAGGGCCAGCCCAGGAAACCTCCGGAGTCGGGCCGCGCCGGCAAAGTCCCAAGACCCTCCGACGAGCCGAGGCCAGGAATGCGCCAGAGCACCACGAGCAGGGCTCCGGGCTGGGTGTCGCCCAACGCCACCCACTCTGGAGGTCACCGATGACCCCCGCCACGGCCGCCGTCGCATCGATCGCTGCGGACCGGCAGCACCAGGCTGCCCGCCGTTTCACGGTGTCCTTCGCGCCGGACAAAGCCCGGGTCGGAGGCATGCGCCGGATCACCTCGGCTCACCTGCGGCTGTGGAAAATCGCCGGGCCCACGGCAGCGGACACCTTGCTCACCGTCTCCGAACTGGTCACCAATGCCATCCAGCACGCCAGCGGGGACAACATCGCGCTGACGGTTGTCCTCGTCGACGAGGAGCTGCGGGTCGAGGTGACCGACGGCAACCCGGAACCGGCTCAAATGGCCTTTGCGGACGACACTGACGAATCCGGCCGCGGTCTGTTCATCGTCGCGGTCATCGCACGCGACTGGGGCGTGAGTGACCACGGCACGACGACGTGGGCGATCCTCCATGTTGGGAGGGCCTGATGGCCGTCGCTGGCGGAGTCCCGACCACCGCGCCGAAGAGGCGGCCGGTCACCGCGAATGACGTGAAGAAGCGCAGGCTCGCCCACGCCCTGTCCCGGTCCCTCGCCTGCGAGGCCATCCCCGAAGACCTGATCACCATGGTGGAAGAAGTCCTCAGCGACCGCCCTGGCCCCGCTGGGCCGGGGGGCAGGAAGCTCGACAACCTCTTAGCCAGGATGGGTCTGCCCACCCCCCGCCAACGGTCGCCCAGGACTACGCCGCTGTCCCCCGAGGATGCGACGCGGATCGCCGAACGGTTCCGCCGGGCCACACGCCTGCTCCTGCAAATCGCCCCGCACCGCATCGCGATCTACCCCACCGACGAGCTGCGGCGGCTGATCGTTCTCCGAGACCTACGGCCGGCGCCGGACCAGATGCTGCGCTACTTGCGTCAATACGCCCTCGCGATCGTCGCCGTGCTCGACCTGATGGGGGACGACGAGGAATGACGACCCTGCTGGAGGCCATTACCGCCGCGGTGCATGGCGATGAGCGCGAGATGGTGTTCGAGGACGCTCGACGAGTGATCCTCGCGGCGCGCGAATCCCTGGACGATGGCGGCGGCCTGTACGCCAGCTCCCAGATGGCGGCAGTCGAAGCGGTGATCGCCAATCTCCTGCCGATCTGTACGGATCGGGCTAGGCGGTGCCCGCTGACCATGGCTGTGGTCGCCCACGCCCGCGCTCTCATCGACGGCACCCACGTCAGCCACGGTTACCCAGCTCGACGACGGCTGCGCATCCTCGTTTACTCCGCGCACCGGCTCCTGGTGACTAGCCAGACCACGCCTCGTCGTCGCCTCCGATGGAGACAACGGCGCACCTCCTTCCTCCTGGCTCCGGCCGGTGGCCGGCCGTCGGGAGGAACCAGACCGGCGCCCCCACCCCCGGGTGCCCGGCGCGCTGGCCGACCCGCCACTCCCTGCCCTGAAGCGGGTCGGCCGGCAGCGACAACCCCGAAGGCGTAACCACACCCCCGATCCCGGAGTTCTTCTATGTGCCAGCATCGGCCCCAGTGCCCGCCGCCCGAATCGCCCAATCGGGAGGCCGCTCGCGTCGTGGCGCCCCACCCGGAGCAGGGCTGGAGCCTGTTGTGCAACGGGGTTCTGCTCTTCGACGACACCGGCGAACTGCTGCCTGACGGCCAAGCCATCGACCCGGCGCAGCGCCGTGCGCAGGTGGCAGCAGCATGAGCCACCAGGGGCTGGAGCAGAAGGATCAGGCAGTCGAGCCCAGCTCGTCGGCGGAGGACACTGCGGCCACCCGTCGTGCGCTGCGCAATGACCTGCTGCGGCTTGGAAGGGTGGCCGGCGCGAAGTCGGCGGCCTCTGCGGGGTCCGTGTTGAACGGTCACGCCGACCTCGACAAGTACGCCGCTGTGTGGGTGCCGCATGCTGAGCGGCGCCAGGAAGCGGCGACAGGTTCTCCGGCAGACCGGGCTCGGTGGGCCGAGCTGATCAAGGCGACTGCTCGTCCTGAGGCGCCGGCGGTGTCGTACGAAGGGCTGGTTGTGCGGGCGGGCTACGCACGAGAGCTGCTTCGTGCCCTGGCGGAAACGCTGCCCCCGTGGGTGTCGATCGCCGATGTCGCAGAGCAAATCAAGAAGCGCATCACGGACGGCTCGTACCCCCCTGGCGCCGTCCTGGCCCCGGGCCGGATCGCAGCAGACCTCGCTCTCCCCCTCCCGAGTATCCGCCTGGCCCTGAGCGACCTCGCGGCGGCGAGCGTTGTCGAGCAGAAGGCCAACCGCCGGGTGCGAGTTCCAGGCGGGGATCTCCGAGATGACCGACCATTCCAACTAGCGGAAACAGTGCGTGAGTTCATTCGGAAGGGGGTCTTCCCGCCCGGTGTCGCGTTGCCGGGGCGGCAGGAGCTGTGCCGCATCCTGGTGACCACGCAGCCGCCGCTCGCTGTCGCGATGCGCACCCTGTTTGACGAGGGGTTGCTGGAGCACGGAGAGTTCCAACGGCTGACGGCTCGCTGGGGAGCCGTGCAGCGACTGAAGAGGCCTACGGAGCTTCCCCGGCTGGCATCGGACCCGTCCCTACATACCGACGAGGTCCGAGAAGCTGTGCGCAGGGCCCGCAGTTGGTGGAAATCACGCCTCACGCCGACGCCTGAGGCGCTGGACAAGGTGATCGACCAGCTGGTCGCGGCAGCACACCACCTGGTCGAAGGAACCCGATCCGGCCCCCTTCCCCCTACGAGCACGCATCAACAGATATCGAGCCTCATCGCGCGCACGGCCGTCCTAGCCGCGGCAGTGCACCGCCCCGACTACGCGTTGCGGGTGTGGCACACAGCATGCCTGGCCACGGCCGTGGACGACCTGCTGGCAACCGTCGACTTCAGCCGCCCGGCTGACGCCGCCGCGGCGCTCCTCTCGGCTTGACCTCGCCCATCCCCGACAATTGGAGAACCGCCCATGCAGATCACCATCCTGTGCTGGAACCTTGAACATAACGGCGGCAGCCACATCGCACGGTTTCAGGCGCACGAAAGGCTGCGCTCGCTCAACCCGCACCTCGTGCTGCGGCAGGAGATGTGGGGCTCCGACGCCGATGGGCAACGGATCTTGTACGAGCTGGAGAGCATCCTGGGCATGCGCGGCTGGCTCGGCCCGAGGTCGAGCACCGCAATTTTCACCGACCCCGCCGTCTTCCAGCCGGTGCGGACCTGGGACACCGGCCCGATGTGGGTGCAGCCGCCCACAGCTCTCACCCTCCGCTACCGGCCGGCGCCCGTCGACTCCATGCCCCTGGCCGTGGCCTCCTACCACCTCAACTACGCCTCGCCCACCAACCGGATGGCCGAGGCCGAATGGCTCTCAACCTGGGCCGACAAGTACCAGACAGCCGTCGATGGGGAGGCGTACCGGCTGCCGGCCCTGCTTGGTGGCGACACCAACAGCTACCCGGAGCCGGGCCTCCCGAAGGACCCCGCGCTGCCCAAGCTGGACGAAATTCAGGACCGGCCGCACCGGCTCCACCGATCGTACGTCGGCCCGGACGGTCGGCGACGGATGGACACCCGCCCGGACGAGGCCCTGCGGACGGCAGGGCTGGAGGACGTAGCCCGGTACTGGTCCACAGCCAGCGGGGGCTGTGCTGCCGCCGTGGCACGCACCGTTAATGGCTGCGCTTCGCACGGACCTGACGCACGAGTCGACCGCATCTACGCGACAGGGGACCTGCTCCCCGCGGTGCTCGACGTCGATGTGATCGAGGTGCCGCTCACGGAGTCGGACCACCACATCGTCCGACTCGAACTCGACGGTGACGTGTTGACCGACATCCTCGCTCGCCCCGTCAGCGCAATGCTCCCGGCCGCCTAAGCGAACGGCCAGAAGGCGCGCACCACCGCGCCAGCAGTCACACACCATAGGGAAGGACCACGATGAAGCTCTCGACCACCGCCATCTTCGCCGTCGCCGCCGTAGGCGCACTCCGCCTTGTGCAGAGGGAGCGGCACCAGCGGCAGCTGAACGAAGTGGCTGTCGCACAGATCCAGATCAACCGTCTCACGCACCTGACCTCCCACCCCGAACTCGCGGCATCATGGGCGCCGACGGGCATGGACACCAAGGAGTACGTGAAGATCCTGGATGCCAACCAGCAGCTCTGTGCCCTCAGCTTGCGGCACAAGTTGGGCATCACCACGGGGAGGCGGCTGCGCTTCGTCGCCGAGTGGATCATGGATCATGAGGTCGGCCGACGGTACTGGGAGCGGTTCGGCTCCCTCCGGGCGGAGGAGACGATGGATGACTCAGACGCCGCGGAATTCAACGAGGCCATGAACGACGCGTACATGGCACACCCGAAGGCCCAGCCCGCGAGCGTCTGACCAGCACCCCCTGCACCGCGCGCCTATCGGCTCGCGGTGCCGAGACGGGGGCCTTCTCCTGGTCATGAGGATCACCGTGCCGTGCACGAGATCTGAGACCACCCCGCGGAGGAGGAGGCGGCGCCTGACCGCGCCCCGGTCGTACTCGTGGGTGAGCCGCGGCCGGCCCGCTCAACCGCCCGCCCGTCAGATGGTGTGTGACGGCCCTGATGACGGGCGGGTGCACCACCCGGCGCCGGGCCTGGACCAAGGCCCGGCGCCGGACGACGGGACTGACCTCGAAGTCAACGAGAGCCAGTCCCGTCGTCCGGCACCTGCCCACAGAACTTCCCAGCTCGATCAGAGAGCTGGGTTGGCCAGAACCTGAACGACGCGTGTAGCCCTCTGGCTACGCTCCGTCCTTTGGGGTGCTGGCAGCACCACACAGTCCGCAACATCCAACGAGCCAACTGGAGTTGTCATGACGAAGCCCGTCGCCCAGAGCACCACCCAGGTCCAGGAGCCGGCACCCAAGTCGGACGGGTTCGACCTGAATGTCTCTCTGCTGGAGGTCTCCGACGCCGCCGGTCTGACCAATCTGACCGACGACAACTGCGGCACCACGTGCGGCGCCTGCACCACCAACGTCGCCTAATCCGTCTGGTCCTGACCGGGAGCCGGTGCCGCCACGCGCTGTTGGCGTGGCGGCACCGGCCGCCCTCCGTCACCGGTTCAAGGAGGTAGAGGTAAACCGTGGCTTTAACCCCAGCGTTCCGGGCCAGCGCGACCGCCTTGGTGCGCACCGTCGCCCGGCCGGCCGTGGCCCAGGCCCCCTTCCCGGACTTCGACGACCGGTCCTTCATGGCCGATGAACAGGCCGAGGTCACCGCCGGCCGCATTGCCTGGATTCGCGCGCTCTGGCACGACGCTGAGCTTGCTGAGGCAGTGCGTCACGCCAGTCCGGCCCTCGCCGAACAGGCCGAGGCCCTGCGCGCGACTGCCGCTCCCTCCGCGCGCGACGTACGCCGAGTCGGCCTCTCGCTCGCGCGCTATCTCCTGCGCGCGGGACACCGGCCCACCCCCTTCGGCCTGTTCGCAGGCGTCGCCACCGCCACCTTCAGCGCCCAGCCCCGTGCTGTCTGGGGCGAGGACCACGTGGCCGTCGCAAGTGCCAGCGCGGAGTGGCTGTCACGGCTGGTCGACCAGTTGGAGAAGAGCGGTGTGCTGCTGCCGCTCCTGTCGGGCGTCGCCAACCACGCGACCTTCGAGCGCGACGGTCATCTGGTCGTCCCCTACCAGGACGACGGGCCGCCCGACGCACGCCGAGCCGTCGAGGCATCCATTGCGCTGACGGCCCCGGTGCGGTTCGTCCTCAGCTCAGCCGGTGCACCGGTGCGGTTCGGGGAGCTGGCCGAGAAGCTAGCGTCCGAGTTCCCGGCCGTGGCGCCCGAGCGAGTCCACGGGCTGCTGGCCGGTCTGGTCCAGCGCCGCGTACTGATCACCAACCTCCAGGCGCCGGCCACCGAGACGGACGCTCTCGGCCACGTCCTCACGCAGCTTGAGGCAGTCGAGGCGGGTGCCCTTGCACCCCTCGCTCAGACGATGCAGGAGCTGCGTACCGTCCGCTCCGGCCTGGAGGAGTGCGGCACTCCTGCCGGGCGGGAGGCCGTAACACTTCGGATGAGGGAGATGATGCCGGGGCTCCGCCGTCACCCGCTCGCCCTCGATCTCCGCCTGGACGCCCATCTGGCGCTTCCGGAGTCGGTGGCGCGTGAGGCAGAGCGCGCCGCGACGATCCTGGCCCGGCTCAGCGCCCGCCCGTACGGCCCGCGGGCATGGGGGGAGTATCACCAGCGGTTCTACGAGCGGTACGGCATCGGAACGATGGTGCCGCTGCTGGAGGTCGTCGCGGACAGCGGCATCGGATACCCCGACGGCTACCCCGGGGCTCCGACGGGCGCCGGCCGGCGGCGGGTCTCTCCCCGAGATGACGTGCTGGTCCGGCTCGCACAGTCTGCCGCGCTCGACGGAAACGACGAGGTGCTGCTCACCGACGAGATCGTGGCCGCGCTGGACGTGGGACCGGAGATGCCACGGGTGCCGCCGCACTTGGAGGTAGGTCTGCGACTGCGTTCCGCCAGTCTGGAGTCGGTCCGGCGCGGGCAGTTCATGGTGGAAGTCGTGAGCGTGACGCGGGGCGCCGGGGTGGCCTGTGGCCGCTTCCTCAGTGTCCTCGCTCCGGCCGACCGTGAGGCGCTGAGCCGGGAGTTAGCCGGTCTGCCCACGGCCGACGACGGTACGGTCCCAGCCCAGCTCTCCTTTCCCCCGCTGCTTCCCGACAGCGCCCACGTCACCCGGGCCCCGCGCGTCCTGCCGCTCGTGATCAGCCTGCAAGAGCACCGTGCTGCCCCCGATGCCGCAGTGCTCACACCGGCGGACCTGGCGGTGGCCTGCGACGGCCGGCGCATGTACCTCGCCGCTCCGCGCCTCGGGCACCGCGTCGAAGCCGTCGGGATGCACGCGCTGAACCTCACTTTGCACACGCCGCCGCTGGCCCGGTTCCTCACCGAGATCTCCCGTGCCCAGTACGCCCAGATGACCGTCTTCGACTGGGGCGTCGCGGCGGCGATGCCGTTCCTGCCCCGTCTGCGCTACGGCCGCATCGTGCTGGCTCCGGCGCGCTGGCGGCTGGAGACGGCTGATCTGCCCGCCCGGGACTGTCCCGGTGCCGAATGGGACACCGCGCTGTGCGGGTGGAGAGACCGTCGTCGGCTGCCCCAGCACGTTCACCTCGTCCATGACGACCGGCGGCTCCTTCTCGATCTCGACCAGTCCGCTCACCGGAGCCTGCTGCGCCAGCACCTCGACCGCACTCCCTCCGCGGTGCTCACCGAGGCGGCCCTGCCGGAAGCGAACGGATGGAGCGAGGGCCGGGGCCACGAGATCGTGGTCCCCCTGAAAGCGGTCCGGCCCACTGCGTGGCCGGCGCTTCCCGAGCCGACCACGGCCCGCAGGCTGTCCCGGGTCCAGATGCAGACGCCCGCCGTCTCCTCGGTACTGCTGGCGGCCCTGTACGGGGACCTGCGGCGCCAGGACGCCGTGCTCACCCGGCATGTACCTGACCTCATCCGCCGCCTCGGCGGCCCGCAGTGGTGGTTCATCCGCTTCCGCGATCCTGCCCAGCACCTCCGGCTGCGCATCGCCCTGCCGAGCCCGGACGGCTTCGCCGACACCGCCCGCACGGTGAGCGCGTGGGCCGACGAACTGCGTGCCGCCGGCCTGCTTGCGGACTTGCGCTACCCGACCTCCTACCGCGAGATGGGCCGCTGGGGTGCTGGCCCCGCCTGGGACGCCGCCGAGCAGGTGTTCCGGGCGGACTCCCGTGCCGTCGTCGATCAGCTCGCCCAGCCGAACCGTCCGCAGCAGCGCACGTTGGTAGCCGCCCACACACTCTCCATCGTCTCCGCGTTCCTCGGCAGCCCGCAGGCCGGCGCACGCTGGCTGATCGACCACGTCCCCCCGGCCGCGCCGGGGGCGGTTCCTCGCCCGCAGTTCGCCGAAGCCGTGCAACTCGCCGACCCCAGCGGCAACTGGGATGCCCTCCGCGCGGTCCCCGGGGGCGAGGCGATCGTCTCGGGCTGGGCGGACCGCGCCGCCGCGCTCACCGCATACCGGCCCCACCTGCCGGGGCCGCACACCGAAGGCATCGCCGTGGACGACGTGCTGACCTCCCTGCTGCACGTCCACTTCGTCCGGCACGTCGCGGTGAACTTCCCCGAGGAAGAGATCTGCCTCTACCTCGCCCGCGCCGCCGCCCTGGCCTTCAATGCCCGATCCGGGAGGCAACGGTGAACGACCACCACGCCCTCACCCTCTCCTCCGCCATCGCCGACCGTCTCGCCTGCCCCGCCACTGCACCCGAAGTAGTCGCCTCCGACGGCGTCCGGCAACATCTGGCCCTCGGTCCAACCGGTATCGCCCTGCTGCACATCGAGCGCGCCGCCGCGGACCTCGGTCCCTGGCAACGCGCGCACGACTGGCTGACCGTCGCCACCCGCCAGCCGTTCACCAGCGGCCCCGACAGCCACCCCTTCTACGGAGCACCGGCCCTTGCCCACGTTCTGTCCTGCGCAGCCGATCGTCTGCCAGGCTCCTACCGGCGGGGGCTTCGCCTGCTGGACCGGCAGGTGACCGCCGATGTCCGGCGGCGGCTGGACGCCGCACACCGCCGGATCGACGCCGGGCACCTTCCGGCGCTCGCCGAGTTCGACGCCATCCGGGGCCTGAGCGGCTACGGCGCCTACCTTCTGCGCCGCGACCCGGCCGGCCCGGTGACGCGGGCCGTCCTCGACTACTGCGTGCGCCTGACCGCCCCGGTTACCCACGACGGCGAGCGCCTGCCGGGCTGGTGGGCGACGACCGGGCCGTCCGGCCGACCGGACGACCGCTTCCCCGGCGGGCACGCCAACCACGGTATGGCGCACGGCGTCGGCGCGGTCCTCGCGCTGCTGGCGCTCGCCGCCCGCCGCGGCACCATCGTCACCGGCCACCACCAGGCAATGCGCACACTCCTGGACTGGCTCGACCGGTGGAAGACGAATGCCGGGCGCGGCCCGGCGTGGCCGTACTGGATCACCCGGGATGACCTGCGGGCCGGACGACTCTCGCCCACCGCACCCCGCCGACCCTCATGGTGCTACGGCACCGCGGGCCTGGCGCGCGCCCAGCAGCTCGCCGCACTCGTCCTGGACGACGCCGACCGCCGGACCGAGGCCGAGACGGCCCTGCTGGCCGCTCTCACCGATCCCGCCCAGGTCCACGCCACCACGGACAACGGGCTCTGCCACGGCTTCGCCGGCCTCGCGCACATAGCCGTCCGCGCCGCCGCCGACGCCGATCCTGCGACCGCGGGCCAGCTCCGGGCCGCCCTCCCGGCTCTCCTGGCCGCATTGCTGCCATCCAGGGCAGCGCCGCAAGCGGTAGCCGGTTCGCTCGTGGACGGCGAAGCGGGAGCCGGCCTGCTCGATGGCGCCGCCGGAACCGCCCTGGGACTGCTCGCCGCGAGCAGCGCCGAGCCTCCCCGCACCGCCTGGGACGCCTGCCTGCTCATCGCCTGACTCGAAAGGAACCGGATGCCGCCCGACCGCTGGCACCAGCACAACATCACGTTCACCGACCGGCAGACCGCCCAGCGCGCCATCACCGACCGTGTCGCCCCGGCGCTGCTCGCTGCCGAGGCGGACGGGCAGCTCACCGCCTGGTGGTTCATGAACAAGCAGCCCTGGCCCCTGCGATACCTGGCGGACGGCTCGTCACCGACCGTGGACGCACTGTTGGACGACCTTGTCGCCGAAGGCATCGCGCAGTCCTGGACGACCGGGATCTACGAGCCGGAGACCGAGGCATTCGGTGGTGCGGACGCCATGGCCGCCGCGCACGCCCTCTTCCACGAGGACTGCCGCCATCTCCTCGGCTACCAGCCGGGCTCCAAACGACTGGGTCGTCGGGAGACCGCCGTCCTGCTGATGAGCAGCCTGATGCGAGCCGCGAACCTCGACTGGTTCGAGCAGGGCGACGTATGGGCCAAGGTATCCGCACTGCGCCCCGGCGCCGGACTTCTCGCCCCTGACCGGTCCGCCGACCTGGCGCCGGCGATGCGGACGCTGATGTCCACCGAGGCTCGCAGCCTGTGCCGCACGGGCGGCCCGCTCGATGGTCGCACCGAGTGGGTGGCCGCCTTCGAACGGGCCGGAACGACCCTCGCCTACCTCGCCGCCCACGGCGACCTGACCCGCGGTCTGCGCGCCGTCATCGCGCACCACGTGATCTTCCACGCCAACCGTGCCGGTCTGCCTACCGAGGACCAGCACGCCCTGTCCCACATCGCACGAGAGGTAGTCATGGGATCGAGTGACAACACCGCGTCAGCAGCGGCAACCGGCTCTGAGGCCGATAGCGTCAGCGCGGTGAACACTGACACGCTCACCACCCACGAGGCCGACGCCGAACGGCTCCGTAATGCCCTGGTAGACCAGATTCAGGGCGATGGCCACGCCCGGACTCCCGCGGTCGAAGCCGCCCTGCGCACCGTGCCCCGGCACCTGTTCGTCCCTGACGCACCGCTCGCCGACGCCTACGCCAACGCGCCGGTGAACATCAAGTACGACACCGACGGCACGTCGATCTCCTGCGCCTCGCAGCCCGGCGTCGTCGCCCTCATGCTGGACCAGCTCCAGGCCCAGCCCGGTGAACGCATCCTCGAACTCGGGGCCGGCACCGGCTACAACGCCGCCCTGATCGGGCACCTCGTCGGCCCCGACGGGCACGTCACGACCATCGACGTCGATGACGACCTGGTCGAGGGAGCCCGCGCCCACCTCGCCGCCGCCGGCTTCTCCAATGTCGAGGCTGTGACCCGCGACGGCGCCTTGGGCCACGCCGAGGGCGCACCGTATGACCGGATCATCGCCACCGTCGGCGCGCACGGCATCCCGCACGCCTGGCTCGAACAACTCGCTCCCGGCGGCCGGCTGGTCACCCCGCAGCGGCTCAAGGGCAGCGTCTCGCGCTCCATCGTCTACGAGGAGCGCGACGGCCGGTGGGTGTCATCGGGCTCGCAGATGAACACCTTCATGCCGCTGCGGCGCGGCATCGCCGACGATGACCGGCGCATCGTCCCTCTCACCGCGGACGGCACCGTACGGCTCCAGGCCCCGGCCGGGCAGCAGATCGACGCCGACGCCCTCGCCGGGGTTCTGGACCAGCCGCGGACCGAGGAGTGGACCGGCATGAAGGTCCGCGCCATGGAAAGCCCCGAGTGGATGGAGCTGTTCGTCTCCTGCTCTCTGCCCTCCGGCCTGATCCGGATGCTGTTCCCGCAGGCCGCCAAGGGCACGGTGCTTGCCGAGGACCCGTACCCATCCTCCACGGCGGCCGTGGACAAGGGCGCGGTCACCTACCTCGCGCGGCGCCTTCTGGATGAGAAGACCCCGGAAGGCGGCAAGCTCTGGGAGTTCGGCGTCATCGGCCACGGGCTCGGCAGCGAGGAACTGGCCGCGAAGGTCGCCGACGCCATCCGCACCTGGGACCGCGAGTACCGCGGGCGTGAAGCGACCTTCCAGATCCTTCCGCTCGACGGACCCGCGGTCGAGCAGCAGCCTGGGGCCTTCCTCCTCGACACCCCGCTGAACCGGGTCCTCGCCACCTGGCAGTAGCCGTCGCGTGTGGGGTGCCCGCCGCCCGCCGGTGGGCACCCCACACAGCTCGCACCTCGCCATCCGACCACCCGGGGGACCTCATGGCTCTGCACGGCCACATAGCTCAGCGCTTCCCACTCATCTCCCGATTCCGTCCCGCCTGCCTGCCCCTCCCCCAGCGCGTGGACGCCTTGGCCCAACTCGTCGACACCGCCGTGACCAAGGCGAACCAGGGCCTGGCATCCGCGGTCTACAACCAGGCTGCGCTCATCGCCTCCGACATCGGGCTCCCCGACCTCGCACGGCAGATGTGCCACCAGCACGCCGCCGCCTACCTCCACGCCGCCCCCCTTCCCGGCATGACCGCGATCCGGGCGCTCGAACCCGTGGTCAACCTCGCCCGCCTGCAAATCCGAGCGGGCAATTCCGACGACGGCCGTCACCGCCTGCTCGCGCTCTACGACGCCATCAGCAACGATGCCGACGCCCAGTTCGAGGACATCCACGTCCCCCATGACCTGACCACCAGCGACACCGACCGCCATGAGGTACGCGCCTGGCTATGGCGGGTCATCCTGGCCGACGGCACCCGCACCCTGACCACCGCCGGCCGCTGGGCGGACGCCTTGGTCCACATCGAAGAACACCGCGGCATCGGGCAGCGGATGCTCGACGGCCGCCAAGTCGCAGTTCTCGCCACGCTCGCCTGCGAGCCGGCCAGTGCCGCCGACCTCGTGTTCCAGACAGCACCCGGCGAACCCTGGGAACAAGCCGTCACCTCCTGCCTGGCAGTCATGTGCCTTAGGGCCATTCGCCGGCCCGTCGCGGATCTCCTTTCAGAGATGGTGGACGACTACGTCCAGCGTCAGCCTGACCCCGGGACAACCGTCTTCGACACCCGCCTCGGCCTGACCATCCTCACCCTCCTCGACACGTCCGACGGTCCAGCGGCACATCGCGTCGCCGAGGAGCTGCACCGCCGAACCATCACGGCGTCCGACGGGTACGCCGCACGCGAGTGCCTGGCTGTCCCTGGGTTCACCCACCTACTGAGGCCCCGGCAAACCCAAGCGGCCCAGGACCTCGTCCGCGCCTGCGCGTTGGAAAGCGGTGAACTTCCCGCAGCCCAGGCCGCACGCTTGACGAAGGCCCTCCGCCTCAGCGACGAGGTGATCCGGGCAAGCGTCACCTGCGAACAGTCGTAGGCAAACGGGCAGGAGACGACTGAGGTGTAACGCCTGGCGCGGCGGAACCGTCCATAGAGCGAGGCCAGCCGTTGACGGTCGGCCGCGATTTGATGTACCGCTGCCGGGAGGACCCGCACTGTGCTGACCTCGACTCCACTAGTCTGCGACCAACTGGAATGGGAACCCTTCGCCGACCTCTTCGCCCTGCCGCAGGAATCTGGCGAGTCGGCGGCTGTCGTCGACGAGCCGGAAGACTCCTTCGCGCACGTCTGGATCGTCGCCGCCGAGATCAAGGTCGAGGACCGCGTGGCGAAGCTCGCCGACTTCCGCGGCTCGTTCACGACCGTGCAGGGCACCCGCGTTGACGCCCTGGAGGTGTACTGCCGCTCGTGCCGCCGACCGTACGAGGATGTCGCCGACCAGGACTGCGAGGCGCTGCTCGACAACCGGCACCTCATCGGCGGTGACCAGACACAGCGGGCCAAGCGCAAGGTGCCCGAGCTACCCTCGAACGCGAAGGTCATCCCCGGCGGTGTGATCCAGCGACGGGGCATCGGCGCTTACGTGTCCGGCGTCTCCCGCCCGGCCCGATAGTCACCGTGCGGGCACGAGCGCAGCGTCGAGCTGTTCAACGGCCCAGGGCAGCACGACGCAGGCCAGCAGGAACCAGGGGTCGAACCGCTTGAGGTCCCAGCTCTCCACGTCAAAATGCAGCCCTTCGTAGGAGCATCCGTGCATCTCCTCGAACGCGGCGATAGCCGCTCGTAGGCCACCCTCGCTGCTGAGGTCGCACGCAGGCCTGCCACCGAGAAGGTCGCTGTCGACGTCGCTGGCCAGACCAGGGAAGGCTTCAGACAGGTCGGCGACGGTCTGGCGGATGTGGGCGACAGCTCGTTCCGGCGAGTACACGCGCGCCGTGCCGCTGCCCGGGGCGAGCTTGCCCTCCCAGTACAGCGGGTTGATCCGCTCCGAGGTCGACGTCGGCCGGAACAGCTCGGTCACGTCCTCGGTGTCGGTGAACATCCAACTGCCCAGGCCGCCGCGCAGGACGAGCACGTGGGGCCAGGTGACGATCTCACACCAGGACCACGACGCCGTGGGGAAGTCCCAGCGCACGTGCCGGTAGACCCCGTCCCCCTTGAGTACGGTCATGGCCGCGCCCTCTGCCTCGACGGCGAACCGCTCTTTGGCCTGGGACAGGTGCTGCGTCAGCTCGTCGTACAGATCAGTAGCGCTCAT